>JAQBPC010000519.1 GCA_028287725.1 Chloroflexota bacterium
CATTGAAGTACAGTTCTATCTTGCATTTCCACTGGCGGTCTGGCTCGTGGATCGGTTTGCCTGGCGTGGCGTGCTGTTAATCGCCGTCGTTACGTTTGGTTACAGAGTTGCCGGCGCCTCGGGGCTCCTCGCCTATCAGCCGGTCGACCTGCCCGATGTGTTTCTGAGCCGTTGGCTTGGCTTTGCATTGGGAATGCTTGTCGCCGTTCGTATCCGTCATTCGACCGAGCAGGGGCTAGGCTTCCGCCGCGAGCTAACGGTCTTGCTGGGTGCAGTGAGTCTCTTTCTGGCCGCATCCTACTTCCTATATGGCCCCATGGCGCACTGGGCGTACCAGCCAAAAGACCTCCTGTTTGCCGGGGTATATAGCGCCCTGCTGTACCTAGCCTGTACCGTTGGCTCACGTGCCGGCCAGCTGTTTGCTCGTCGGGTGCCCGTTTGGATAGGCAAGATATCGTACAGCTTATATCTGGTCCATCTTCCGATAATCTTCGCGCTGGCGCCAACGGTGTTGGCGCTCAAGCTCCATCCGGCGACCACGTTCGCCGTTATGTTGGTAGTGGGCATACCAGTCGTGTTAACCGTCGCCGCACTGTTCTTCCATGTGTTCGAACGGCCGTTCCTCAACGCACCGGTCGTCCGCGAGCAGCGTTCATCACAGCGAAGCGCTTTGTCGCAGCCGCTCGCGATGCCTGTCGAGCATCAGGTCAGAGACGGTGAGCGCTCACAAAACCGCGTAACGGGCACGGCGAGCTGAACGTAGCCCCGCGGGGCAGCGCTTTGCTTTCCGAGTGATGCTGCTGAGAATAGTGGTGTCTGTGAATGGGATATATTCGGGAAGTATGTGCCGGCTGGCAAGCGCATCAGTCGACGTCAACTGCCGATGCCTCGGTGGTCACCAATGAAACCTGAATCCGAAACGGGCTGAAGCCCAGGGCTTGGCGAGGACTGTGATCCTCCACGCCGTGAACGGCGCGGTTTCCAGATCTCCTTGGTTACCCGCTCAGCTGCTCTTCGCCAGCTTCCAAATCCGAGCGCCGGAGGCCGTAGCCTGCAACACTGACGAGTGTCATCACAAGCGCGATCTGCACTTCCATGCTGTGAACGAACAGGTCGTCGAAGGACTGATGCACAGCAAAGCCGACGATCACACCGAGCCCACCAAGGGCTATGGCACGTCCAATCGGGTCGATTGCCCGCCTGTATGCACGGACGCAGATCACAATCGCACTGACGAGTAACAAGATGAAGGCGAGGAGACCAAAGGTCCCTGCCTCGGCGGCAATGTTGATGTAATAGTTATGAGCGTGGCCCAGGTTCGTATCCCATACCGGGGCAACCTGGAAATGGACATACTGAGCGGGATAGTTCCCTATGCCGACCCCAAGGATCGGGCGGGCCTGGAACATACCAAGGCCGGCCTCCATATGCGCAAGCCGTTCCGCGACACTCCAGGTGACGGGCGTGGGGTTTACCACGTCGACGTTGGCGACTCCGAAGCCCTGGGCCAGGGGATCCGTGACACTCGAAGGCACGATGCCGATTGCCACCAGCGTAACTAATGCAATTAGCGCCGTAGCCACCAGCGCCAGGATGCTACGGGCATGAGTTGACATAACGACACCGATGGCAGCAAGCGCCGCAACCGTCCCAAGCTCGCCGCCGCGAGACAGCGATGACAGTACGCCGCCCGCTGTGACAAGGATCACCAGCCACATGTACTTTCGAGGAAATACACGGAAAATCAGGCAGGCTACAGCCAACGGCAGCGTCATGTTCAGATACCCGGCGAATGGGTTGGGCTGGTCGAACGTACCCGATCCACGGAGAATCGCGCCACGCGCAAAACTGCTCGGTCCGCTATGCAACACGGCCTGAAGCACACCCACCAGCGACTCGGACATCACTGCGAGGAACAGCACGATGAGCAAGGTCCGTACCTGTTTCGGCGTGCGCACGATCGATACGCCGGCCAGGTACACGAACAGCAGCTGCCCCCACTTGATCAACTCTTTTAAGCTGCCGGCAAAGTCGATCGCTTGTGTTACCGAAAAGAAGAGGACGGCGCCGTAAATAAGTAACGCCGGTCGCCATGGCGCGGGTCCACTTTGCAATTTTCCCGCGGAGATACTGCGCGACAGCCATGCTGCCGCGACGCAGAACACGATTAAGTTGGTGACCGTGATGTTCAGGCCGCCCGCGTGAATGTTGCGAACGGACTCGAACGGCACGGCAAAGGCGAGTGCACATAGTGCGCCGAAGGGCCGCGACAGCAATACGAGTACGAGGGCCGCACCGGCGATAATCGGCAGGCTTAAGGTCGCAGGCAGCGCCACCACGATCAGCGCACCGGCGATCAGGGTTATAATTCGGCCTGCCTGCCCAGCAGTGGCGCCCGCCCGCGGCGATACCCGCTCAGGGGATCCCGCGAACTTCGCGTCAGGAACGCTGAGGCTCATACGTGGTGTTCCAGGTTTGGTATGGTTTGGCGACGTGCGGCAATTACATCCGCCAAGAACCCTATGGAATTCACGCCCGACGGAGGAGCATGTTGCGCTATTTTCACCTTCATACTATATCAGGCAACCGAGGAACCAAGGCAGTAGACCTGAACTACCTAGCGCCGTATTTCTACCTCTCGCGGCAAATCAGGTGTGCGCTGCGAATAATTACCAGGTACGGGCGTGCTTGCCAGTATGTTGCTCACAATTGAGCGCATGGACGCGCTATCGTCTTCAGTCCATGCCCTGGAGATGAGCCGATGGCTGAGGACGGCAATGGCAACGGCCTTGACGTCGTCTGGCGTGACAAAGTCCCGGCCAAAGGTAGCGGCCCAGGCCTGCGCGCAGTGGAAGAGCGCAAGTGAGCCGCGTGGACTTGAGCCAAGCTTCAGCTCCGGATGCTGCCGAGTCTGCTGCACCAACGTCACGATGTAACGCCGCACCAGGTCGTCCACGTATACTTCGCGAACGCGTACCTGGGCGTCGATCAAATCGTCGACTTGCGTGACAGGCGTCAGGGCTTCGAGCGGGTGGGCGTGCTGCTGGCCGCCAAGAATTGCTATCTCGTCTTCGGTGCGTGGATATCCGAGGCTGATCGTCAGTAAAAAGCGATCAAGCTGCGCTTCCGGTAGAGGAAAGGTACCCTCGAAATCGATCGGGTTCTGCGTTGCCAGCACGACGAATGGTCGGGGCAAAGTATGCGACTCACCGTCGATAGTAATCTGCCCTTCTTCCATGCTTTCCAGCAGGGCAGACTGCGTTTTTGGCGTCGCTCGATTGATCTCGTCAGCCAGTACGAAATGCGACATCAGTGGGCCGGGGCGAAACTCGAATGTACGTGATTGCTGGTTATATATCTCGACTCCAGTGATATCACTGGGTAGTAAATCCGGCGTGAACTGAATACGCTTGAAGGAGGCACCTATCGAGCGGGCGAACGATTTCGCCAGTACGGTTTTCCCCACGCCCGGCACGTCTTCTATCAGTACGTGGCCATTACAGAGGAGCGCGACCATGGTCAGGCGGACCGCGTGCGGCTTCCCAACGATTACGCGCTCAACGTTGGCAATTGTGCGATCGGCGAGTTGTTGTACGTCTTGCACGCGAGGGTACACTCCCAAAAAAGAGGGCGGTGAGGGTAGCGCATCGAGTATCGTTTGCCACGCAAATCGCGCCATTATCCTGCCTATGAGTCCCATCTGAGTATAGCCGAGGCACGCGGGTGTAACATTGCAAGACCTTGGTTCGTTGGGAGATCAGAACGTTCATCAAAGTGATGCGTGTTCGCCAATGTCATCGGATGACTTGGCAATCAGCGCCGATGACGCGCGTGAGCCAATGGATGAGGGATCGATGGAGCTGGCACAGGCAGAGTGTCTCGATTATCGGATTCCAGGCATGTCCGGTTCGAGTGGTGTATTGCCGGCGCTTCACACGACTACACCCAGTGTGGAGACGCTCAGCGACCATTTCACCGTGGTAGTCGAGCGGTATCAGACTCCGTTGATCTCTTTTTTGTATGGGATGGTTGGAGACCGCGAGCACGCAGAGGACCTGGCGCAAGAGACACTGATCAAAGCTTACGAAGCGATGCAGCGAAGGCGTGCCAACCAGGTTTTCACTTCCGGCTGGTTATTCCGTATAGCGCGCAACGCCGCGATTGACGCCTTGCGTAGGAGGCGGCTCATCTCCTGGTTGCCTTTTGGCCCTGAGCATGAATCGTCGCTGCCGGTGCGCGGCGACTTCGCCGGCCAGTTGGCGGAGCGCGAGCTGGTTCATCAGGTCCTCGCCCAGCTGCCTGCACGCTACCGTGAATGCCTGATGCTGCGCTCTGTGGTTGGGATGTCAAACGGTGAGATTGCCGTTGCTATGGGCATCTCAATTCGAAACGTCAATACCACCTTGTTCCGTGCGCGCGAGCGATTCAAAGTAATCTTGCAGCAGATGGAAGGTGTCACCGGGCCGCGTCTGGAGGACCCTCGCACTGAACCTATGGACGTCGGGGGTCCGCGATGAACTGTTCGCAGGCAGCACCCCTGCTGTCCCAATACTTCGACGATTCGTTGGACACAACAAAGCGAGAGCAGGTGCGCGCGCATTTGGCCGGGTGCGCCGCCTGCGCGGCGCGGCTTGCCGCATACCAGCGTATGGAGACACGGCTCGCGGACGCAATGACGGTCAAGGCGCGACCGGGCTTTCGGCAGTCGGTACTTGCCGCAACCTCGCACCAGTCTAATGCCCAGCCACCGGTCTACACGCGTCGACTTGGGCGCCGCCGCAGTCAAATGCTGTTTGGCGGACTTGCGGGCGGCAGTGTTGCCGTGCTGGCCATCGTGCTGTTTGCGCTGGTCGCCAACTCCCCATCAATGCAGCACGCTCGTCCCAAAAACCTGGTGGCATCGCGCCCAAACGTAAGCCCCACTGTGTGGCATACAATCCGGCCGCGGCTCGTTAACCCGGTCAAGCATCACCATCTGGCCACGTCCATCCTGATCCCAAGCACGACTGTCTCGGTTCTGACAACGCCCATCCCGATTCAGAGCAGGCCCACCAACGTGCCATCCCAGGACCTCACTGCTACAGTGGCGACCCACGGGCCGCCGGTGGTCACGGTAGACCATGCGGCGGCCGTGCACCTTGTCCGGCAAGAGATGATGACTGCCGGGGCGGTGCATAGCCCGCTTTGGTCGCCCGATAGCACGTCGCTGCTGTACTTAACGGGGTGGGGAGTTCACTGCCGGGGGAAGTGGTATTGCGGCACGCTCAACCTACACACGCCGCACGGCACCATTCAGCTTGCAACGCATGTTCGTTCTTTTTCCTGGTCGCCGGACGGACAGTCTGTGGCATACGCTGCGGACTCTGCATCGGGATCCGGCCTGCTCCTGCCAGAATCGCTGCATGTCGTGCAGCTGGATGGTTCAGGCGACCGCGTATTGTGCGGCGCGGACCATACAAACATTGAGTGGCTCGACCTTGGCATTGTCGCCGCACGGAACGGCACCGTAGTCTCTGTCAGCCCACAATCTGGCGCATATGCTGCGTTGGCGGGCCTGCCTAAGATGACCTTAGCGGACGATCAGAAGGCGTTCTTCGCGGTATCCGAAGATGGCCGTTACTTTGCATATCAGGACCGTTCCGGGTTGCGCGTATGGGCCCGCGACAAGGGCGCGCAGCTCGTGTTTCGGCAGCCACTGACACGGTTCCTGGAGTCGTCGTTCCATTTCTCGTGGGATGGTACGACGCTGTTCTATAGCACATTCGATGGCCGGTATACGAAGCTCTATCGCAAGTCACTTGCGT
>JAQBPC010000520.1 GCA_028287725.1 Chloroflexota bacterium
CGCTTCAACCACGCGCTGGGCATCGGATCCGCGGGTTTCAGCGAGGGCATGGTCTGCACCGTGCCCGAAATGGCGACGCTCGCAACGTAAGGATTTCGCAGCGTGCCAGACGACTAAGGCCCCTCGAAACCGCCTGGCGGTTGCCTAACGTTTGGCTTGGTACAGTGGAATCTGGTGGGCTGATCAGTGCCACCTTCGGGTATGAAATCAGGGGAAAGGATATGTCACATGGCCACTCCCACGACTCAAACCACTACCAAGACTAAGTTCGTGCCGGCGCGCACCCAGATTGCCACACCGACGGACCTCAAACCGGAGGAAGTGGAAGCGGTGGCCAACGCGGTGAACCCGCTCATTGCCGATAACTTTGCCCTCTTTACGAAGACGAAGAACTTCCACTGGCACCTCTCGGGTTCGCACTTCCGTGAATATCACCTGATGTTCGACGAGCACGCGGAATCGATCTTCGCGGGTATTGATATTCTGGCGGAGCGCATGCGCAAAATCTGCGCCAACACCATCCGGAGTATCAGCCACATCAGTCAGCTGCAGACGATCGCGGACGATAATGACGAGTTCGTCATCCCCCGTGACATGGTGCAGCGGCTGCTCGCCGACAACCGGCACATGGCCGAAGCACAGCGCGCCGCGATCGCGGTTTGCGATAAGAATCGCGACACCCCTACCGGCAATCTCTTGCAAGACATTCTCGACCAAACCGAGCGCCGGATTTGGTTCCTCTACGAGGTCACCCAGGGCGGCGATCACACCTTCTAAGGTGACGTAAGCCTGGAGGACAGGCGCGGACTCCATGGATTCACCAAGGAGACCGCGCCTGTCCTTGCGGTATGGCGCGCATCCAATCCACGCCACGGTGTGGTATGCGTGCTCGATCGCGCTAGTCTCTACCCCACGTTCGCCGGCTCTTCCCGGCGTCGCGAGTCGCTATGCTGTGTCGGCTCTTCGGCAAAGGCGGGGCGCTGGCCTTGTTCGTACGGCGTCCACTTCCCCTCCTGCAACAGCTGCGTGGCAAGGTTCTCCAGCTCCTGAATACGCTGGTTGGAGCGCATCGCCTCGCGAATAGCCAGGATACCGACCGCCGGGCGCTTCTTCTCGATGACATGGCGGAGCATGCTGATATGTGCGTTGTCCGGCACGCCGGGTTGTCGGATCGGACGAGTCGCGGCACGTAGATTGGTCTGTGTCCCGTCGATCGCCTCGCCCTTGCCAAAATCGAACTTGTAGAAGCTGCGCTTCCCACCGGCCCGCTTCTCGCCGCTGAGCTTGATCCACTTGGCGTCGGTGACACCTTTCCCGGCGTCGATAAACACGCGCACCTGGCGGCCCTTGTGCGGATAGCTCGCCGTCAGCCGCGCATACGTTTCCTTATCGGTGGTGGAGGGCTGATAACGGCCAATCTGCAGCGGCTGCGGCCCTTCGAAGCGAAGCCGATCCAGAGGCGTGAACAGCGAGAGAATCGCGAAGGCATGGGGCACCAGGTCGGCGATCATGCCGATTTGGGCGCCGGATCCGCCCGGCGGCTGCGCCTCCAGGACATTTATCTCAATCTCCTCGATCTCGTCGAGGAAGGCGCGGAGGGTACGCTCTTCGGTAAGCAAGAGCTGCAGCAACCGCACTTCGAGCTTGAAGTAGTAATGGTCGGCGGCGACCAGCTGAACGCTGCCGTCCACACTATCGAGGAACGCGCGATAGTCTTCGAGCGGCGCCCCGAGCGGCTTCTCGATCAACACCACGTTACTCAGATCGTAATACTGCTTGAGCACCGGCAGGTGCGTTTCCGCCGGCGTGGCGATGTAGGTAATCACGTAGCAGCTAGGCTCCAACTCATGCTCCAGCGCATCGAGGGCCGGGCTGCCGGGTGAGTCCCAGTAGAGCGCGTCGCCATGCGCCACCACCTGCTGCTCCAGCTCCGCCAGCGCGGCCCGGCGTCCCTCCCGGTCTTGCTCGACGATGTGGGTTTTGAAGTTGAAGAACTGCTTGAGCGTAAGCAAATGCTGATAGGCCTTTTGACCCCACTGACCGAAGCCGATCAGGATGACATCCTTCTGGATATGATGCTCTTCCTCTTCGCGGGCATGCAGCTTGGCGTTCTGGATAGCCAGGGCCGCTTGCTGAGTCAAAGCGGAGGCGCGCAACACCTCGTCGGCCGTGAAGGCGCGTGGATGATCCCGCTGGCAGAGAGCAATCGCGCCAATGGGCGGGCCGTCGGCCACGAGCAGCGGCAGCGCCAGCAGGGAGCGGATACCGAACAGCCGGATCAAATGCGACCGCACCTGGTCGTGGGTTGGGGCGTCGTCGACCACGATTGGCCTGCCGCGATCGGCGACGTCGAACAGGATGGAGGGTTCGGGCCGCTCGATGCGCTGGCGACGCCATAGTTCTTCGTCTGCCGAGGCGGCCGCGCCGTACCATGCTGAACCGTCGTCCTCAAACAGTGCGATCAAGCAGATCGAGGTGTCCACCACGCGGAGCATATTCCGCGCCACGTGACGGAGGGTCTG
>JAQBPC010000533.1 GCA_028287725.1 Chloroflexota bacterium
ACCGGTTTCACCTGTTGCTCCACTGCAGAGCGGATGGCTTATTTGAACAGCCAAGGCGGCGTGCGGCAGTAGCTCAAGCCCAATCCTACTCACGCGATACGTAAGATGCAACAGCGCGACCACGGTCAAAGCTTGCCTGGCAACCATGCCTTACGTGGCGATGACCGGCGATGGCGGGAGGCAGCTCCGTTACGTGCCTAACACCTCCGCCTCGATCCGCGCTCGAATGTCGTCGCGAACCGTACGATAGAGAGCGAGCTGTTCGTCCTCGGTGCCGCGCGCCTGCGAGGGGTCGGGGAAGCTCCAGTGCAGCCGCTGTTTGGCGCCGAGAAATATCGGGCAGGCTTCGTTTGCCGCATCGCAGACAGGGATGACCGCGTTGAATTGCTCGCCGACGTAGCGATCCAGCGTCTTACTTTCCTGGCTTGAGATGTCGATCCCCAGCTCACTCATGGCGCGGATAGCCGGCGGTCTCACCTGGGTTGCCTCTGTACCGGCGGAGAACGCCTCGAAGCGATCGCCGGCTAGTGCTCGCAGCAGGCCTTCCGCCATCTGGCTGCGCGCGGAATTGTGAGTGCAAAGGAACAGCACGCGTTGCTTATCCACGGGACGCTCCAATCGTATCAGGGACACGGCCGGCGGTCTGGTCAATCACCGCCTGCTCTGCCGCTAGCGGTACCGCGCGAATCAGCAGATCGTAGGCCGTGGCGCCGATCGGCCCGCCGAGCAACGGCCCCACGATGTACGCCCACCAGATGCCGTTCGGGCCCGGCAGGGCGATGCTGCCCCAGCCGGCCAGCAGCGCGAAGAGCCTGGGGCCGAAATCGCGCGCGGGGTTGAGTCCTGCCTGCGTCAGTGGCGCCAGGATGCTGAGGATAATCGCGACGCTGAAGCCGATGAAGAACGGCGCCATGTTGCCGCCCGGCGCGTCGCGATTGCGGCGGTCGACCAGGGCGAAGATGAAGAACAGCAAGATCGCCGTGCCCAGGGCCTCGATCAGCATCACGGCGAGCGGCGAGAGCAGGGCCACCGTGGCCGGCGCGGTGCCGAAGACGGCAGGGTTCGGGCCATACTCGCCGAACACCATGCCGGAAAGCTGGCTGCCAGGCTGGCCGCGCACCAGGTGATGCGCCGTCTCGAAGCGGCGGATGAAGGGGCTGAAGCAGGCATAGAGCGTGGCCGCGGCAAGGAAGGCGCCCGCGAGCTGGGCGGCCCAGTACGGCAGCAGGCGCGACGCCGGAAAGGTCTCGTGCCTGCGCCAGGCGATACTCAGCGTCACCGCGGGGTTGAGGTGCGCGCCGCTCGCCGCGGCGCTGGCGTAGATCGCCATGGTGATGCCGAAGCCCCAGACCACCGCGACCTGCCAGAGCCCCACCTGGGCGCCGGTGATCACCGCGCTCATCACCGAGCCGCAGCCGAAGAAGACCAGGAGGAACGTGCCCACGAGCTCTCCGGTGCATGCCCGTGTAAGGCTTGGGACCGCGGCGGCGCTCCGCCGTGCCGCGGTCCCAGGCTGAGTGCCGCGGGACGCCGTACCTGGCGCCCTCACGATACCGAACTCTTCCCAGCTTGGCGATCCGCGCTGGTATGGTCAGGCGCACGGGTGACTGAGCCGTCGCTCATGGCAATGTCGAACGGCGTCACCTACGGCCAATCCTTTGCACACACCAACGTCGATGCATCCATCATATCCATCAACGGCCATTGATGGATAGTGCTTCCAGTACGGCTTTACATCGGCGCGCCGGCTGCCGGCGGGCGGTCGAGGGCCGCGAGGCAGGATATCTCGCCGCGCCGCATCGCCAGGGTCAGCAGGAGCGCGCTGAGCAGACACATCGGCGGCTCACCGCTTTCCGAATCGAGCGCTTCGCCCGGTAGGGCAGCGAGGTAGGCGTCGGTCGCGGCGTACACCGCCCGGGCGTAGGGCCGTAGAACGGCCAGATCGAGCTGCACCCGATGCGCCCAAGCCCGCCAATCGGTTGACCCGGCAAGCGGTGGCAGCTCACTGATGCCGGTGCGGCCGAGCCAGGTCGAGTGCGCGAGCGGCGACCTGGCGGCGAGCACGCCATTGACGCTCAGATCCTCGCACAGCACGACCTGAGCGTAGCAGGCCCCGGCCGGGGCGGCCGCGCCGGGTGGTCGCCGGTGGGCCGCCTCGATGGTGAGCCGGTCGGTCGCGGCGTCGAGGAGGTCGTGCGCGAGCCGGAACTGCCGGCGCAGGAGGGCCCCGGCAGACGGGGCGTGGCGAGCGGCGGGGGCGCTCATCGGTCGTCGCGATCGGACGGCAGGACCGCCGGGAGGCCGAACGCGGCGAATAGCTGCGGGTTAAGGAAGCCGGTCAGGGCGGCGATCGTCTCGTCCTGGAGCGTAACCAGCCAGATCCCATACGCCCGGTAGTCGGGCTCGTCCGCGCCGCGGCGATACAAAGCGAATGCCGGCTGCCGATTCGCGGCGGTGGGTATGAGCCGCGCGGGCGGGTTGGACGACTGCCAGGCCCAGGCGAAAAACGTGCGGATCGCCGCGCGTCCACGATACCACTGCGGCCAGGGCGGCATGCTCAGGACTGCATCCTCGTGGAGCAGAGCGACGAAGGCGTCGAGGTCGGCGCCCTCCCAGGCTCGGAGATAGCGATCGAGCAGCGCGCGCTGCCGATCGTCCGCCGCCGGCTGGGCGCTGGGCTGTCCGCTGGGAAACCGCTGCTCCAGCGTGGTGCGGGCGCGTTGCAGCGCGCTGTTGACCGAGGTGACTGTGGTGTCGAGCAGCCCAGCCGTCTCGCCGGCGGACCAGCCCAGCACGTCGCGGAGCAGCAGGATGGCCCGCTGCCGGGATGGGAGGTGCTGGATCGCGGCGACGAAGGCAAGCTGTACCGACTCATGCAGCTCGTAGCGCGCCTCCGGGCCCAGTTCTGCATCGGCGACGCCATCGAGCGCTGCGTCCGGATAGGGATCGAGCCAGGGGATCTCGGTGGCCGGCTTGCCCTCCGGCGGACGATCGGCCTGCGGGCCGTACGTCTCGGGCATCACCCGGCGCGCGACCCGGCGGCGGGCAATGGCGTTGAGGCAGGCGTTGGTGGCGATTCGGTAGAGCCAGTTGCGGAAGGAGGCGCGTTCTTCGAAGCGGTCGATCCCGCGCCAGGCACGCAGAAACGTCTCCTGGACAAGGTCCTCGGCATCGTGCAGCGAGCCGAGCATCCGGTAACAGTGGAGCTGGATCTCCCGGCGGTACGGCTCGGCGAAGGCCTGGAACGCATCCGGGTCGACACGGGCGGCAGGGTCCAGCAGCGCAGGCCGGTGCGGCAGGTCGGCAGCGGACGTGCTCATTGCGGAAGCTCCTTCGCGGTGGCGCCCTTCTCCTCCATCGGCTTCCGGGAGGCCGTGCGACCGCCCGGAATATCTGAGGTACAGACTACTGACATTGGAGATCTCCTTTGCGCGTATTCGCATGTCCGAATCTCGATAGATCGCGAGCGCCGCCCGGCTCAGGATACCGGACCATAATTGTGCCGCCACTCTGGTTGGCGACAGTCTCCGCCATCGCATCGGCGCGATTATATGTGAGGGCCGCCACCTCCGCCGGCGGCAGCCGTTTCCTCAGCGTCATGCCCTTTGGTGCCTGGAACTCCTCGCGGGTAATACCGACGGCCTTCACGTGCAGACTGTATTTCTCACGGATCGTAGCAGTTTTAGCGACGGTGTCCGGCCAACCCGGCCATGTGACCGGGTCGAAGACAGGCATGTTACGCTCCTGCCGTATGCGTGGGCACAGCACGTCTCAGGCCGCCGCCTCTGCCTCTATGCGCACCGGGGCCACGGCACGCCGGCCAGGCAGCGCAATCCCCGCAACTGCTCCCAGGAGCGACAAGGCGGCGGAGACCCCGATCGCCCGGGTGAACCCGTCGCTGAACGCCTGCGCGGAAGCGTAGCTGCCCGCCCGGGCGAATACGGCGGCAAGGATGGCGATGCCAAATACCCCGCCAAGCTGGCGCAGCATTTGGAACGCGCCGGACGCCTTGCCAATCTCGCTCGCGGCGACCGAGTTCATGACGGAGTTCTGGGTGGCCGGCATGGCCATCGAAATACCGATGCCGGCGACGATCAGCGGCGCGACGAGCGCGGCGTAGGCGACGTGGGGAGTGGCGATCAAGGCAATCCAGGCCATCCCGACTGCTTGCAGGAGCAGCCCACCGACCATCAGCGGCCGCTCGCCGAGCCGGTTGACGAGGGAGCCCGCGATCGGTGCGACGATAAACAGGGTGGCGGTCCAGGGCAGCAGCCGCAGCCCGGCGTCGAGCGGCTTATAGCCGTGCGTGGTCTGCAGGAACTGCGCAAAAAAGAATAAGGCGCCAAACAACGATGCGAAGGATAATAAGTTTGCCGCGTTGCCCGCGGAGAAGGCGCTGGAACGGAAGAACCGCATCGGCAGCATCGGCTCGCGGGCGCGCAGCTCCCAGGCGACGAAGGCTACGGCGAGCAGGACCCCGATCGCAAGCGCCGCGACGACCTCGAGGCTGCCCCAGCCGGCGCTGTTCCCGCGCACCAGCCCCCACACCACCCCGAGAGCCCCGCCTGTGACGAGCGCCAGGCCGGGGACGTCAAGTGGAGTGCGCGGTCCGAAGCTCTCCTGGATGCGCGCAAGCACGATCGGCATGGCGAGCACGCCAATTGGCACATTTATCCAGAATATCCACTGCCAGGCGATGCCCTGAGCCACCGCCCCGCCTACCACCGGACCGCTCAGGACGGCCAACCCTGTCAAGCCACTGAAGATCCCCAGTGCCTTTCCACGCAGCTCCGGCGGGTACGCCGCGGTAAGCAGTGCCATGGCGAGCGGCATCACAAACGCCGCTCCGGTCCCCTGGACGGCGCGTGCGGCGATCAGCCAACCAACCGTGGGCGAGATCGCGCAAGCGGCCGAGGCCGCGGAGAACAGCCCCAGGCCGGCGACGAACATGCGCCGGCGCCCGAAACGGTCGCCGAGCGCCGCGGCCGTCATCAGCATCACCGCGAAGCTCAGGTTGTAGGCGTTCACCGTCCATTCCAGCTGCTCCAT
>JAQBPC010000061.1 GCA_028287725.1 Chloroflexota bacterium
TTGCTCGATGATGGGGCCTAGCGAGTAGGCCGGGAAGTAGGTGAGCGCGGCCACGATGATGATCACGAACACCAGCAGCGCGCTGAAGGTGGGCCCATCAGTTGGAAAGGTGCCCAGGGAGGCCGGCACCACCCGCTTCTTGGCCATGGAGCCGGCGATAGCGATCAATGGGGTGACGAAGATGAAGCGCCCAATCAGCATGGCAAAACCGCCGGTCCAGTTGTACCAGTTGGTGTTGCTGGTCAGGCCGGCGAAAGCCGAGCCGTTGTTGCCGTTGCTGGAGCTGTACAAGTAGAGGATCTCGGTGAGCCCATGGGGGCCGGCGTTGAGGATCGACGCTGTGCCCCAGCTGCCAAGCACCGCCGCTCCGGTGAAGAGCAAGATGTTGGCAGGGCTGATCAGCAGCGCGATGCTGGCCATCTTGATCTCGAAAGCCTCGATCTTCTTGCCCAGGTATTCGGGCGTACGGCCGACCATCAGTCCGGCGACGAACACGGCGATAATCACGTACATCAACATGCCGTACAGCCCGGAGCCTACACCGCCGAAGATGACCTCCCCGATGCCGATGTTCGTCAGCGGTACCAGACCACCGATCGGCATGAAGCTCTCATGCCAGGCATTGATCGCGCCACAAGAGGCGTCGGTGGTCAGGGTGGCGAAGAGGGAGGAGTTGATGATGCCGAAGCGCACATCCTTGCCCTCCATGTTGCCGCCCGGTTGGTAGGCGTCGACATTGCTTGGTGGCCGGTAGGCTCCGTGATACGAGGCCGGCTGGGTGACCGCGCCCGCGACCACTGCCGAATGCGCTCGACCGGCGATCAGCGGGTTGCCGTTCTGTTCGGCGATTACGGCGGTGAAGTAGCCGATGGTAAACAGGACAAACATGGCGGCCCAGATCGACCAGCCCTGTTTGGTGTTTTTCACCCACCTGCCGAACATGTATACGATCGCCGAGCCAATCACGATAAAGCTCAGCATCTCAATGAAGTTGGTGATTGGGGTGGGGTTCTCAAAGGGATGGGCGGAGTTGGCGTTCATAAAGCCACCGCCGTTGGTCCCGAACATCTTGATTGCCTCTTGCGAGGCGACCGGACCCTGGGCGATGGTTTGTGTCGCTCCCTCAACCGTGTGCGCAACGGTGTATGCATTGAAGTTCTGCGGCACGCCCTGCCACACCAGAAACAGTCCGTAGATAATGCAGACGGGTAGCAGCAGGTAAAGGATGACGCGCACCAGGTCAACCCAGAAGGAGCCGAGGGCGCCGGCCGACCGGCGTGCGAGGCCGCGCACCAGAGCCACCGCCCAGATAATGCCGACCGCGGCCGAGAAGAAATTGTGCATGGCCAAGCCAGTCATCTGGGTCAGATAGCTCATGGTGGACTCGCCACCGTAGTTCTGCCAGTTGGTATTGGTAGTGAAGCTGGCAGCGGTATTCCAGGCCAGCAGCGCCGGCACGTCGGGCAGATTCTGCGGATTGAAGAAACTCCCGTGCAGGTGCTGGGTCCGCTCGATCAGGTAGGTCAGGAGCAGGCCGGGAACGCTGAAGGCCAACGAGGCGAAGAGATAGCCCAGCCAGCCCATCTCTTCGTCTTCATGTACACCGGTCAGGCGATAGATGCCGGTCTCCACGGGACGCACGACGCGATGCATGAAGGTCCGCTGGCCGGTGAAGAGGCGATACATGTAGGTGCCGACCGGCTTGGCAGTCAGCAGCAAGATCACGCTGTAGAGCGCCCACTGGATCAGAGCGCTGCCGGTCAACCAACTAGGCATCAGAAGACCTCCGGGCGCAGCAGCGCGATGAACAGATAGATCAGCACGAGCAGCGAGACAATGCTGAGCAGGATGTTCTCGATCATCGCTTCGTCCCCATCAACCGGTCACAACCGATCGCATAGATCACGTTCACGGCGAAGAAAAGTAGGGTCACCACCACAAGCCACAGGTCAAATAACATCGCTACCCCCTTCGGCGCGTTCCGCGCGCCTGGCGCACATACTGAACTTCTGGCCGCTGCGCGTGCCCGGCCAACCCCGCCGCAGCACGATTGGGGGGCTTTACTCGCCAGTGCGATGGCGTTGGGAGCATCCAGGGCACGAGTGCACAGGACAACAGAATCAGGACAATGAGCAAGTCTTGCATCGTCGTATCCTTTTCAGTTCGACTGAGGCGTCGGCCCCGAGGCCGGTCTGCCAATAGAATCCGTCACGAGACGGAGTAACGAGTCCATGGGAAACGGCTTCTCCAGAACACCTTCGCACTTGTACTCTGTGGCCAGCCGGTCGTTCGGCCGAAGCGCCGACATCACGATGACGGGGACAGCGTGATGCCCCTGCGCTCGCAGGGTCCTCAGAACCTCCCAGCCCGATCCGTCGGGCAGGTCGACATCCAGCAACAACAGAGCAGGCGAAACATCCTGAAGAGCCGCGATTGCCTCTGCTACGGTCTTCGCGCTACGGATCGGATAGCCGCGAGCGGAAAGGTTGCGACTAATTGCGTCGACCAATGTCGCATCATCTTCGACGATCAGCACCGGTGCCATGGCCATGGTCCGTCTCCTCTTCGCTGTAGGCACTAGTGCCACGATACGCCGCGCACATAAACCGCCGCATAAACGGCGAGCGCAAAGGCATAAACAGTGCATAAACGCAGGCATGTTTGGGGTGGATAGACACGGTGCATTCATGGCCACTATCGTGGGTGCCGGCCACGGGCGCGGGATCGCTAAACGCCGTGGCGATGTCGTCGTGCAAGCGCGGATGGTTCTGCATCGCGATCATGATGTAGCCGCCACTGGTGTACACGGTGGCTGGAGCGATCTTCCGCCTGGTGAGCAGCGCAACGAGCGTCACGAACCGTCGCTCGAGCAGCCCCACCTGCAGGAGCGGTTGGATGGCCGCTATCTCAAGCGTTCGTCCCTAGTGACCTTACTTAGCCTGCTTTCTTCACGAAAATTCCACGCGGACCCGGGCCTGCCCGGCCGCCGCGTGCGGTCGTGTAGCAGGCCTCCTGCCAACATCCTCGACCACTGGCGTCACACAATCGTAAGCGGAGGCGCGCCAGCGTAAAGGCACGGGCGCTGCGGATGCACCGGCAATGCGCGAGCGCCGCGCCTGCCCGTAGCCCTTCGTGAATAATCCGGGTTAGACGCACGGTGAGCTGAGCATGGACACCTGCTTCCCCTCCTGGTAACGCCGA
>JAQBPC010000666.1 GCA_028287725.1 Chloroflexota bacterium
CTTTACGGTTTGGCGGCAAATCTCGTCGATCTCCACCAGCTCGTGTTGCAATGGAAGCCGGCCTGCCTCCACACGAGCAAGCAGAAGAAGTTCGTCCACGACTCGAGCCATATGGCGGGTTTCATCGAGTGTGCGCTGCAGCACCTCTTGATATTCCTCTGGGCGCCGCGTGTGGCGCAGCGCGATCTCCGCGCCACTAGCAATCGTGGCGATTGGCGTGTTCAGCTCGTGCGCCACATCCGCGGTAAGGCGCCGGCGGCGCTCGCTAGCTTCCTCCAGGCGGGCAAGCATGCCATCGAACGTCCGGGCCAGCCGAACGAGCTCATCGTTCCTTCCGCGCCGCGCCCCGGTTGGCCCATCCTGCTCACCGGAAACTCGACGATGCAGATCGCCGTCCCCAATGGTCGCGGCCAGCCGCGTAATCCGGTCGACAGGTCTTAAGGCACGGCTAGCCAAGAAAAGCCCGCCGGCAGCCGCCAATACAACGATCGCTACCCCGGCCAACCCCATCGCCGCCAGCAGCCGGTCCCGTCCCTGCTCCACTTGCTGTGTTGTGGTAATTACTTGAATCGTCGCCAGGCGTCTACCGTTATGAACTACCGGAAAGACATACATGCGTACGTGATTACCCGCGGCACTCTTTGCGTCATGGAAACCCGGCCTAGCTTCGGCAAGCACTCGGGTGGAGAGCATGGGGACCGTAGGACTCTGTCGAATTGCGACCCTTCCCTGTGCGTCCAGCACCCTGACCCAAAGCGACACTTCGCCGAGGTCGTGATCGGCAAGCACGGTCGCGTTTTGGCGCAGGACTAGCGTGGACCCAGTATGCAAGTCGGCGACAACGTCCGAAGCACGATGCCGGAGTGCACTGTCGAGCGCGTCGCTGGCCGAATACTGAACCTGCCACTGCACGGCAATGCCGAACGCCGCCAGCCCAAGGCACAGCAGCACCACATACCAAAGCGTCAGGCGCACTCGGATACTCATGTTCAGCCATGCCCACGCATCGCCGGTGTTCCCGATGCATCTCCAACCAGGTCGTTGTCGGAGGTGCGCAGCGTATAGCCTACGCCGCGCACCGTGTGCAACAACTTGGTAGGGAACGGATCGTCGATTTTCCGACGCAAGTTGCGGATGAAGACGTCGATGACGTTCGAGGCGTGGTCGGCGTCCCTATCCCACGCTCCCGACGCAATTTGGTCACGGCTGAGCACTTGAGGACTGTGGCGAATCAGCAGCTCGACGATTGCATACTCACGAGCCGTGAGTGATATCACACTCTCCCCTCGCTCGACACGCTTGGCAAGAGGGTCGAAGGTCAAGTCGGCTATACGCAGCGGACCGACTTGCAACCCGGGTTCGCGGCGCCCGAGCGCCCGCACGCGCGCCAGCAATTCCGCGAAGGCGAACGGCTTGATCAAGTAGTCGTCCGCGCCCGCGTCAAGTCCTTCGACGCGATCCTCAATCGCTTGCCGTGCGGTCAGCATCAATATAGGTATGCGCAAGCCACGCCGCCGCACCTCGCGGCAAACGGTGAAACCGTCGACGCCGGGAAGCAGAACATCCAGCACCACGATGTCATAATCGGTATCGCCCGGCGCAATTAGGTGCGCCAGGGCCGATCGCGCGTCGACGACCAGATCAACAGTGTGCAACTCTTCGCGTAGTCCCGCCGCGACTTGCTTACCGAGCTGAGGCTCATCTTCAACTACCAGGATGCGCATATATTCGAACCTTGTGCCATGACATGCCGTGCGATGTGGGACGCGAGCTCGTGCGTCACGCCAAATTCACTCTACCGCATCCGGGCATGTCTTCATGCAATCTTCATTTCTCCCCGATACGGTGGATAAAGGGACAATAAGGGGTAGTACGGTGCTGCCCGACGTACAGCCTCGAGTGCTAGGATGGCAATACACAGTGCAGATCGATCGAGACACGCTCATCGAGCGGCTACCGCGCTTGCTCGGCGTGCGCCAGGATGCGACGCGAGTTCCAGCCGTGGCCGTTATACCGCTCCGCATTTTCTTTGGCGGCACCTTCATCTACGCCGGGCTACAGAAACTCACCGATCCGCAATTCTTCAGCCCCACATCGCCGGGATTCATCGGCCATCAGATGAGCGCGTTCGTGCGGTCCGGATCGCCGCTTTCCGGGATCCTTACCAGTATTGCCATCCCACACGCCGCGCAGTTCGGCGCGCTCATTGCCTTCTGTGAGCTTTGGGTTGGGCTGTCCGCGTTGCTCGGCCTGCTGACGAGGGTCGGAGCCTTAGGCGGGCTCGCGATCAGTCTCACGCTTTTTCTGACCGCGACCTGGACAGTCCATCCGTACTTCCTCGGCGCGGATTTACCCTATTGCATTGGCTGGCTTACTCTTCTGCTGGCTGGCCCGGATATGCTGACGTTCGACTATTTCTTCTTCGGCGACATGCAGAGAAGCGTGGTGCAGCCCTCACGTACTCAGCGACGAGCAGGACTGCGCAGTCCCTCAGCTGTTCCGGTGTCAATCGGCGAGGTTCCACGGAAGGCAGCCCTCCGCGGCCTGGGAACCGCGCTTGGGGTGATTGTCGGAGGAGGAGTTATCGGCGCGATAGCAAAGCTATTGACCGCCAACTCTACGCTCGCTCAACAAGGCACCCTCCTCGCCGCACCACAAGGAGGGGCAGCTCCAGCAAATGCGCCCGCGGGCACGACGTTTCTGGGCAATGTGAAAGCGCTGGCAATCAACAGTGCGAGTCAGTACACGGATCCTACCACGGGTGACCCCGCGCTACTTATCCGCCTGCCGGACGGAAAATTCGTCGCATATGATGCTGTCTGCACGCACGCAGGCTGTACCGTCGAGTACGACCCGTCGCAGCAACAACTGGTCTGCCCGTGCCATGGAGCCAGCTTTGATCCTCTTCATGCCGGCGCGGTGATTAACGGCCCGGCCCAGCAGTCGCTCCCGGCGCTCCAGGTGAGCATCGACGCCACGGGCAACGCCTATGCAAAGAGCGCGCCCGGCGGCGCCGCGCCTGCCACGCGGGTCCGATCCAGCGAGGATGGCGGCTAAACAAGTCCACCCGCCGCGCGAAGCCAAGCAGTCGATGGCCAAAATCGCTGCTCTCCGATAGACTTAACGCAATTATCGTTGGATAATTGGTTCACGCCCCGTCATTCGGCGCCGGTAGGTGATCGGATTTGATGCGAGGGCGTGTCAGATCACCTGGAGAGGTAGGCCGCCGATGACAACCTCCGATGTAGCACCGGACGACCAGTCACAAGCTCAGGATGCCGATCGACCTATGGGATTCCATACGCGTCTGCTGCATGCAGGCGCGAAGCCGGACCCGACCACGGGCGCGCGAGCCGTGCCGATCTATCAGACCACCTCATACGTATTCGAGGATACGGAACATGCCGCGGCGCTCTTTGGCCTGCAGCAGTTCGGCAACATTTACACCCGAATCATGAACCCGACAACCGGAGCATTCGAAGAGCGCATGGCCGCGCTCGAGGGCGGTGTGACGGCACTGGCCGTCTCGTCGGGCCATGCCGCACAGTTCCTGGCGCTCACCACCCTATTGCAGCCCGGCGATCAGATCGTCTCCTCCCGCACGCTGTACGGCGGCAGTTTCACCCAGTTCGACGTGACGCTGCGCAAGTGGGGCATCGACACCGTCTGGATTGACGCGTCCGACCCGGAGAACTTCCGCCGCGCGATCACCCCCAAGACCCGCGTACTGTATGGCGAGACGATCGGCAACCCGCTGCTCGACGTGCTGGATATCGCTGCTGTGGCGAACATCGCCCGCGAGGCCGGCGTCCCCTTGATGATCGACAACACCTTCGCGACGCCCGCGTTGAGCCGGCCGATTGAACACGGCGCTACCATCGTCGTGAATTCGGCTACGAAATTCATTGGCGGGCACGGAACGTCAATCGGCGGCGTGATAATCGACTCGGGCAACTTCGACTGGGATAACGGAAAGTTCCCCCAGATTGTCGACCCGTCGCCAGCCTACCATGGCACGAAATTCTACGAGGTGTTCGGCAAGATCGCGTTTCTGATCAAAGCCCGAACCGAGGGATTGCGCGACCAGGGCGCGTCGATGAGCCCGTTCAACGCCTTCCTGTTCTTGCAGGGCCTGGAGACACTGGCGCTGAGGATGGAGCGCCATTCAAGCAATGCCCTGGCCGTCGCCAAGTTCCTCGAGGGCCATTCGGCGGTCTCCTGGGTGAGCTATCCCGGCCTCGAATCCAGCCCATCGCACCGTCTCGTCTCAAAATACTTGCCCGCTGGCTCCGGCGGCGTGCTGGCATTTGGCATCAAAGGCGGACTGAAGGCTGGACGTGCCTTCATCGACAGTGTCACACTGCTGTCGCACCTGGCAAATGTCGGCGATACCAAGAGTCTGGTGATTCACCCCGCAACCACCACGCATTCCCAGCTTTCACCGGAAGATCGTCAGGGCGCCGGCATTGGCGACGATCTGGTCCGCCTCTCGGTCGGCCTCGAGGATGTCGAGGATATCATCTGGGATCTTGACCGCGCCCTCGCCATTTCGCAGCGCGCATCGTAGCGCGGGCGGTTAGGAACCGCGCCCGGTACACCGAATCAACTGGGTGTACCGGGTACCCTATCAGGAGAAACCAGTCAACCGTCATAGAGGAGCGGTCGCCTTCACGAGGTCCGTACCTTGACGACTACCAGGAAATTGGACGTGGCCGAAATCGGTGACATTGCGAGCACGCAACCACTCGTCACGCAGGACGAGGGCGAGGCGCCATTCGCGGTAGGCGCCGCCCTGGGCTCTATTGGGCTGGTAGAAACGCACTACCTGGAGCTCCCTGGTCGCCTGACATTGGAGGCCGGTCGATCGCTTGACGATATTATCGTTGCATATGAAACGTACGGGGATCTCAATGCACGGCGCGACAACGGCATTCTGTTGTGCCATGCGCTCTCAGGCGACGCCCACGCCGCGGGATATCTATCAGACCAGGACACGCGGCCGGGTTGGTGGGACACGATGGTGGGCCCGGGTAAGGCATTCGACACGACGAAGTATTTCGTCATCTGCAGTAACGTGCTCGGCGGCTGTCGAGGCACTACGGGGCCAATGTCGATCAATCCCGCAACCGGCCGCGTATATGGCGGCGACTTTCCCGTAGTCACTGTTGGCGACATGGTACGCGTGCAAGCGCTGCTCCTCGATGCCCTGGGTATCGAGCAACTTGCCGCGGTCGCAGGCGGATCCATGGGTGGCATGCAGGTGCTACAGTGGGCCGTCCATTACCCACAGCGCGTGCGGCAAGCCATCGTGCTGGCGTCCTGCGCTCGTCTTACGGCGCAGGCACTCGCCTTCAATGAAGTGGGCCGGCGAGCAATCATGGGCGATCCGCGCTGGCGTGGCGGCTACTACCCGCTCGATGACCAGCCGATCGGCGGCCTTGCCGCGGCAAGGATGATCGGCCACCTCACCTATCTGAGTGCAATCGGCATGGAGCAGCGCTTCGGCCGCCGGTTACAGGACCGCGATGGCGTAACGTATAGCTTCGAAGCGGACTACCAAGTCGAGAGCTACCTGCGCCATCAAGGCGAGAGCTTTGTCCGCCGCTTCGACGCGAACTCCTATCTCTACATCACGCGCGCCATGGACTACTTTGATCTCAACTCGGGTTTTGCCTCGCTCGAGGATGCATTGAAGAGAGCGACCGCGGAGTTTCTGATCGTGTCCGTGGACACGGACTGGTTGTACCCTACTTCGCAAGCTCTCGAGCTTACTGACGCACTTGCCGCGCTAGGGCATCCGGCGCAGGCAATTGAGCTGTCGTCCCCGCATGGGCATGATGCGTTCCTCATCGAGCATCAGGCACTCTCGCCGCATATCGAAGCGTTTCTCGCGGCGGACAGCAAACTGCGGACGGATGGGCGCCGACGCGCGGACTAGCTGTCGTTCTCGACTCCGGCAAGGGCATTGCGTCAGCGGGCGATGGCAGCGCCACCGGCATTTTGAGCCGCATCTGTGCTGCCTGACCAACTGCTCGCGGCGAGTTACTGTGCACCGCGAGCAGCAGGTCAGGCAGTCTTACGGATAAATGCCGCGGGCCTCGATTGCCTGGACTACCTTGGCAACTGCCAGCAAGTATGCGCCCATGCGCATGTCGGTGCCCATCTCGGTGGCCTTCGCCAATACTTCGGCGAAGCTCCGCACCATGACTTCTCGGAGCTTGGCATTGACCTCGGCTTCCTTCCACAGGAAGGACTGCAGACCCTGGACCCATTCGAAGTACGAGACGGTGACACCGCCGGCGTTGGCCAGCACGTCCGGAATCAAAAACACGCCGTTCTGGCGCAGAATCACGTCTGCTTCAGGCGTGGTTGGCCCGTTCGCGCCTTCGGCAACGATCGTAGCCTTAACCTTCCCCGCGTTCTGTGCCGTGATCTGGTTTTCCAACGCGGCAGGCACCAGCACGGTACAGGGAAGCATCAGCAACTCGTCGTTGGTCACACGCTCAACGCCTGGAACGTGCTGCAAGGTCCGCGTCTCGAGCATGTGAGCGTTCACCACGGCGAGATCGATCCCATTGGGGTTGTAAATGCCGCCATGGACGTCGCTCAGCCCAACGATTGTGCAGCCCATTTCGGCGAGACATTTCGCGGCATTCGAGCCGACGTTCCCGTACCCCTGCACGACCACAGTAGCGTCCTCGGGCGCGATACCGAGGTGGCGAAGCGCCTCGATTGTGACGAACATCACGCCACGGCCCGTTGCCTCACTGCGTCCCTCGGAGCCGCCAATCGACAGCGGTTTACCCGTCACCACTGGCGGCAC
>JAQBPC010000587.1 GCA_028287725.1 Chloroflexota bacterium
CCAGGGACGGCAGCTTCAGCCTGGTAATGATCATGCCGTTGGCAAAGCCGGCCGCGGCGCCCACCACCAGGGCCAGCACGGATGCCAGCCAGATGTCCCACCCTGCTGCCCACACCGAGGCCATGATCGTCGCGGTGAGCCCGATCGTGGAATCGACAGAGAGGTCGATATTCCCGCTGATGATAATCATCGTCATTGGTAGTGCCATGACGCCGATGAAGACAACTTCGGTCGGCATATGCGTGAAATTGAAAACGCTCAGAAAACTGTCCGAAAGACTAGCGCTGATCGCCACGCCGATGATCAGCAAGACGACGAGCAGTACTTCCCAGCGTGCCAGGAAGGCAAGACTCATGCTCCGCCTGCTCGTCGTTGTCATGGTCCCGCCACTCCTTCATCCTTTCGCTGTGCGCGTAGACGCAGCGCCAGTTGCAAGCGGCGGGTGATCAATGCATCGACGATTACCGCGCCCAGGATGGCGAAACCATAGATTGCCTGCTCCCAGAGCGAGCTGATATTGCTGGTTTGCAGCCCGTTTTGCACCACGCCGATCACCAGAGCGCCGAGCACGGTACCAAAGATGGTGCCCGATCCCCCAAATATATTGGTGCCGCCAATCACCACGGCTGAAATGACGGTCAGCTCGAAGTTTTCTCCCTCATGAACCGTGATATCCAGGTGCAACGAGGTGTAGAGCACCGCGGCAAGTCCGGCGAGCATGCCGCTCAGCGCGAAAACCAGGAAGGTAGTGCGGTTGACTTTCAGACCGGCCAGATTGGCGGCTAGCGGATTGCCCCCCACGGCATATATGGCGCGGCCGGTGCGTGTTTTGCGCAGCATGTAGGCGAACAGAACCGCTATCAGTACCGCGATGATCACCGAGTTTTGCAGGCCCAATGGATTGGCCGTGGCCAGATTGGCGAACGATGGGCTGGCCCCAGTCTCCTGGGAATAGACCTCGCCGCTCTGCGTGGTGTAGTTGCTGTAGACGACAATGATTCCGCGGAAGACATACAGGGTGCCCAGCGTGACAATAATTGAAGGCAGTCGTCCGAAGGTGACGAGAAGCCCGTTAAACGCACCAAGCGCCAGGCCCACGGCGCTACCTATGAGGAACGGGACTACCACCGGCAGATCGGGATGATCGCGCATCGAGACGGCCACCACCAGCGCGGACATCCCCAGAATGGAACCGACCGACAGGTCGATTTGTCTGGCCAGGATAACGCAAGTCTCGCCCACGGCCACGATAGTCAGGACGGCGATGGCCGCCAGAATATTGTTGAAATTGTTCCCGGTGAGGAAGTGTGGCGAGCGGGTGGCGAAAAACACCACGAGCAGCAGAAGAAATACCGCGATACCGGCCTCACGGACGCGAGTTACCACGGTGACTATGTTTGTCCGGCGGATACCAATCGCGGCCTTCATCCTGTGCGTTTCTCCCGTGCGGCTTAGCCGGCTACCACGAGCTCAAGCGGCGTGTCCTGCCCGGTCGCCGCGCGCATGATCGATTCTTGCGTGGCCTGCGCTCGCTCAATAATCGCCATTTGCCTGCCTTCGCGCATCACTACAACGCGATCGCTCATTCCCAGGATTTCAGGCAACTCCGACGAGATCATCAGGATGGCCAGGCCCTGGCCGGCGAGCTCGCTCATCAAGCGATGTACCTCGGCCTTTGTGCCAACATCGATGCCACGCGTTGGCTCATCCAGGATCAGGACCTTTGGCTTCGTGGCCAGCCATTTGCCGAGTACCACTTTCTGCTGGTTGCCGCCCGAGAGCGCGCGCACACGCTGGGCAAGGCTGCTCATGCCGCGCACTTGCAGTCTGGTCGTATACTCCCGCGCCAGCGCCTGCTCGCGATTGGATTCGATGAAGCCTCTGCGGGTTAGCGACCGAAGTAACGGCAGCGTGACGTTGTGCGAGATAGCCATGGGCAGCACCAACCCTTCCTGCTGCCGGTCCTCAGGCACATAGGCTAGCCCATGATTGATGGCATCGCGAGGTGAGGAGATGCGTACCTTCTTTCCCTCGATCTCTACCGTTCCGGCATCGAGGGAATCGATGCCGAAGATGGCGCGGGCCACCTCAGTGCGCCGGGCGCCCACAAGGCCCGAGAGGCCCACAATCTCGCCGCGTCGTACCTCGAACCCTATGTCGGAAAAGATGCCATGACGGGTCAGCCCTTGCACGCTCAGCATGACCTCGCCGATGGGAACCACCTGTTTGGGAAAGAACGTATCTAGTGAACGGCCAACCATCATCTGCACCAGCTCGTCGCGTCCAATCTCCCCGATTGGACGGCTCGCGATATGCTTGCCGTCGCGCAGCACAGTGATCCGATCGGAAATCGCGAAGACCTCTTCCAGACGATGCGAGATGAAGACTATCGCCACGCCGGTCTCACGTAACCGTCGTACGATACGAAACAGGTCCTTCACTTCGTGCAACGAGAGAGCGGCGGTCGGCTCATCCATGATCAGAATCCGCGCGTTGGAAGACAGAGCTTTGGCGATTTCCACGGTCTGTTGGTCGGCGACGCTGAGCCCGCGAATTTTGCCGCGCACATCCAGGCGCACGCCGAGCGAATCGCAGAGGCTCTGCACATCGCGGAACATTTTCCGGCTGAGAATGCGCGGGCGGCTCCAAAGCAGCACGGCCATTGCCAGGAGCCCGGCAACCGCGACCAGCACGCTTCCCACGGCGAGCGTGGCGTGCGTCGCGCCGGGCGCAAGGGGGGACTTCTTTTGCAAAATGTCGACGCTGCTAAAGACTCGCATTGCGACACCAACCGCCAGCAGCGCGGGAGCAACAGCAAGAAGTGGGCGCAGCACAAGTAGCCAAGGTGCGTTGCCGCGTCTGAACGCAAACACCGGAAGCGCCAGCGCACACAGCACCGTGAGTATCCCCGCAATGTAGGTCACGGCGTGCAGGCCATTGATGGTTACGGAGCCCCCAGATCGGGAAATCGTGACCCAGGGCAGAAATACGCCAATGAGCATTATCGCTGCCAGCGCGGAAGTCGCGACCGCGCCTGTGTGCAGGATCCGTGCCGCCGTCGGATCGGAGCCATCCTGACGCAGCGCCTCATCCTCGACGGTAGGCTGGCGACCCATCATCACATTCTCGGCCACACTAAGGTCGGGGAACAGCGTGGGTTCCTGGTAGATAATTGCTATGCCCTGGGCCTGGGCATCGGCTGGAGACCGCAGCTGGACGCGCCGCCCCGCGACGCGAATCTCACCACTATCGGGCTCGTGAGCCCCGGCGATAATGCGCATGAGCGTGCTCTTCCCCGCGCCATTCTCGCCTACAAGGGCGTGCACCTCGCCGGGCCACAGGGTGAGCTTCACGCCATCCAGGGCGTGAATCATAGCAAACGATTTGGAGATGTCGGCAAGTTCCAGGATGGGAACACGATTCTCCACGGACCACCTCATTGTCGAACCGGGTTCCCCAGGTACTGGGCGTATGCTTGCCCGTTCGGGACCAACCCGCCGCGTCTTCTCAGCGCTGAGCGATGCGTGATCGTCGTACTCTGCCCCGGTCCTCGACAGAGGCAGCTGTCGGAAAAAGGTCGCTGTTGCAGCAATCGTAACCAGAACCGTTTCACCCGAGCATACGCAGTTGCCCGAGCGCTGTCAAGAAGATTACCTCAATTGGACTATGGCAGTCTGACCGCACGACCCTTAAGATTCGCACGGAGGCTCCAGGGGATGTGGGGCCGTGGCCCCCCTCGACCAGCAGTGAATCCGCGACGGGAAATGGCCAATCAAAAGTCTCGGAACTGTGTACTTTGCAGTGGTCGTGCCGACAATGTGTGTCCTATGCACCGGGGGATCGCTCTGCTAGAATGGAAACAGTACCAGAATCGTTATCAAAAAACCCGACGCGGGCATGGCTGGGTGCGTTGTATTGACTGCTGAGTAAGAAGGTCATGCGGGCTGGTGGTTCAAGCGACAAAGAGCGGAAAAAGCTTACTCAAAGACGATGCTGACGACGGCGAGAGTGGCACCCGCCGGCCCAGCATGCGCCAGGTGGCAGAGCGCGCCGGCGTAGCAATGTCCACTGTGTCACGCGTCATCTCCGAACATCCAGACGTGAGTCCGCGCATGCGCCGCCGCGTACTCCTCGCCGTGGAAGAGCTTGGATATCAGCCCGACTTTCTCGGCCAGAGTCTGCGCCGTGGAGCTACGTTATCCGTTGGCTTCGCGTTGAGTGACATCTCCAATCCCGTCATCGCTCAGATGGCACGAGGGGCGGAAGCTGTTCTCCGGGAAGCCGGCTACTCTATGCTGGTCATGAACTCGGAGCACGATCCATCGCTTGACATTGCGAACGTGCGATTTCTGCACAGCCGGCGAGTCGATGGCATGATCCTCTCCGTGGTAAGCGAGCGCAAGAAGGCAGCGCTTGACGCGCTTACCCAAGTTGGGGTGCCCCTTGTGGTGGTCGATCGCGAGCTGCCGAAGCGGCTTCGCGCCAGTGCTGTCTTGCTCAATCACCGGGCGGGAATGGCTGCCGCAGCCTCTCATCTCCTCGATCTCGGCCATCGGCGTATCGGTCTGGTCACATGGCCACTTGAGCTTCGGCCCGGGCGGGAACGCCTCGCCGGTCTACAGGATGCCTACGCGGCTCGGGGACTGCCGGATACGTCGATGCATGTTGCTGGGATGTTTACCATGGAGCAGGGGGAAGAAGCGGCGGGACAGCTGCTGGATCGCCCCGATGCTCCAACTGCCCTGATCGCCGGCGCAAATCAGTTACTTATCGGCTGTCTGCGCGCCAGGATTAAGCGGCAGCTGCGTCCGGGCATCGATCTCGCGGTAGTGGCCTGCGACGACCTGCCGCTCACTGAACTTTATGCGCCGCCGATTTCCGTGGTGGCACGCGATAATATTGCCACCGGTCGCACCGCGGCAGAGCTCCTCTTGCGGCGTCTCAACGGCCGCGACGAGCCCGAGACGGTGGTCCTGGAGACGACATACGTGCCGCGTGCCTCCTCTTGCCCGCCGCGCGT
>JAQBPC010000700.1 GCA_028287725.1 Chloroflexota bacterium
AATCAGGTCGACCTGCTGAAAGGTTCCACGATAATGGCTACATCAAATGAGAGTTCCGGAAAGAGTCTGGTCGATCTTGGACCAGGCGGCGGCAGTGGCGTAGAGCGAATCAAACTGGAGAGCCGACACCTCCGGGGACGCTTGGCCGAGGATCTCAAGGATTCATCCACGCCTACGCTCTCACCCGGCCAGGAACAACTGATCAAGTTCCACGGCATCTATCAGCAGGAAGATCGCGATGCACGTCAGGCCCGCAAGGCTGCCGGCGTGGCCAAAGAATACAACTTCATGGTTCGCTCCCGTATTCCAGGCGGCGCCGTAACGCCAGAGCAATATCTCACGCAAGATGATATTGCCGGCCGCTTCGCGAACGGCACGCTCCGCATCACAACCAGGCAGGGCTTTCAACTCCACGGGGTGTTGAAGGGGGACTTACAGCCGACCATCCAGAGCATCAACGAGGCACTTCTGTCGACGCTTGCCGCCTGCGGCGACGTCAACCGTAACGTCATGGCGTGCGCGGCGCCTGTTTCTAGCCGGCTGCACAGCCAGGTCCAGGAGGTCGCCCACAAGCTGGCCATGCACTTGGCGCCCAAAAGTGGCGCGTATCACGAGATCTGGATCGACGGCGAATCGGTTGCGACGGTCGAAACCCCGCAGGACGAGTCCGAGCCACTCTACGGCGACACGTACCTGCCGCGGAAGTTTAAGATTGGCGTGGCATTCCCGGGAGACAACTGCGTCGACATCTATACACAGGACGTCGGGCTCGTCGCCGAGCTGGACAATGAGGAGCTGGTCGGATTCACCGTGCTGATTGGCGGCGGTATGGGGATGACCCATGGGAAAGCCGAAACGTACCCACGACTTGCTACCCCACTCTGCTTTGCCACGCCCGAAGAAGTCGTTGAGATTGTCGAGTCGATCGTCACCGTACAGCGAGACTTCGGCGATCGGACCAATCGAAAACATGCTCGCATGAAGTACCTTGTCGAGGAACGGGGGATCGCCTGGTTCAGGGCTGAAGTTGAGCGTCGACTTGGTCGCTTCCTTTGTGCGGCTCGGACCATCGAATGGCACGGTGTCGACGACCACCTTGGCTGGCATCAGCAAGCGGACGGGCGTCTCTTCCTTGGCCTGTGGGTCGAAAATGGCCGAATAAAGGACACACCGAGCATCAGACTTCGCGCGGGACTCCGCCGCGTGGTGGAGACGTTCAGCCCCGGAATCCGCCTTACCGGCCAACAGAATATCCTGCTGACCGATATTGAGCCTGGGGACCGAGCAGCCATCGAAGCGATGCTTGCCGAACACGGTATCCAAGCCGATCCGGATGCGTCCGGTAACGTGGGACGGCACGCACTGTCGTGCCCAGCCCTGCCGACTTGCGGTTTGGCACTGAGCGACGCCGAACGCGCGCTTCCCGATGTTGTGCGCCAGGTCGAGCACGACATGGCGGAAATTGGGCTGTCCGGTGAGAAGCTTAGTATTCGGATGACGGGCTGTCCGAATGGCTGTGCTCGTCCCTACATGGGCGACATCGGTCTGGTCGGGAAGACACGGGACGTGTACAACGTCTACCTTGGCGGCGACTGGGCCAATACGCGTATGAACACGCTGTTTGCACCATCGGTTCGCCTGGAAGAGCTGGCGCCTACGCTCAAGCCGTTACTCGTTCTCTGGCGCGATGAGCGGGAAGACGATGACGAGACCTTCGGCGACTTCGTGCATCGCGTAGGTCCTGACTACTTACGTAGCGCGGGAGCGGTGAGCCAGAGCGCCTGAATACGTTGCATGCGCGACGAGTAGATCTCCATACCCATACCACTTCATCGGACGGCGCCCTGCAGTCGGCGGAACTGGTAGCCGCGGCACTTGAGCGAGGGCTTACCACCATCGCGGTGACGGATCATGATACGGTGGCAGGAATCCTTCCGTCACTGGCAGCCGCGCATGGCACGACATTGACGGTGCTGGCGGGTGTGGAGTTGAGCGCGCAGCTGGATGGCCGGCAATTTCATTTGCTTGGTTACGGTATCGATCCGGCATCGCCCGGCCTGTTAAGCGCTCTCCACGACCTGGCGGAGCGCAGAACAGAACGTGCCCGTGCAATGGTGGAGAAGCTGGCAGGCGAAGGCGCACCCATATCGTGGGACGCCGTCGCCGCGATCGGTCGGGGCGCGGTGGGGCGCCCGCACATTGCCCAGGCACTTGTTCAGGCTGGATACGCGGCAAACGTGTCGGACGCATTTGCGCGGTTCATTGGAGACGGCTGTCCTGCCTATATCCCGTCGAGCATACTCACACCGGCGCAGGTTGTTGAGATTGTGCAAGCAGCGGGGGGCCAGGTGGCGCTGGCCCACCCGCTGCGTAGAAGCAAGCCCTTGCCGCTCGGGGAAATTCTTCCAAGACTTAAGCGTGAAGGAATTAGCGGCCTTGAAGTCTACCACTCCGAACACGATGCAGCGGCGGTGGCAATGCTGCGGGAGACCGCATTACGCGAAGCCATGTGGTGGAGCGGCGGCAGTGATTTCCATGGACCCAGCAAGCCCAACGTCGAGCTGGGCGGTGTAGGTGTGCCACCAGAGGTGCTCGACCAGGGGCCTTTTCGGTAGGTAGCGCCGCCTGCTGCTTGCATCGCGGCTGTCTGACACGCAGCGACTCCTCACCAGTATTTCTGACTACGACACGCAAAAGGTTCCCCGCACGGCCGTGCGAGGAACCTTTTGTTCAACTGTATGTAACGTCGCTATGAAACAGCGCCACTCGCGACAGACGCATGTGCCGGTAGCAAAGCGTCACGAGTGTATCAGGCGGCGCGTTGAAGAGCCCGTTGCTTACTGGTTGCCAAGTCCTGACGCGGCAGTCAAGGTGCTCCACAGCTCGATAAATTGCGGTTGATTGGCGCCTGGCAGCAGCTTCACCGTCTTTGTCGTTGTACTGCAGCCGGCGCGAATGGTGACGAACAGGGTTGCGGCGTCAGGGAAGAAGCGCGGGCTCTTGATCTTCGCCGGCCACGTAGCAAAGCCTTCGGCTTGCGCGAGCCGCTCGAGTCCCTGCACTGCAACCGGCCTGATGGAGTACGCCGGCAACCCCTGGGCGGAGCCCTGATATGTGATTGTGCCGTCCCCATAGATCAGCACGGTGAGTGGCCGAATGTTACCACCCGTCCTGCCGAACGAAATGGACGGGATCGTGCCCGGGCCGTGCCCGGCCGGGATACACGGTGCGCCAACGCCGCTCTTGCTGACCGAATGGGCCTGGGTTAACGAGGGTGCGCCCAGCCCGCTGATTGCTACAGCGAGTGAGAGTAACGACGCGCCAGCCACGCGCTTCGCCATGTGCCGCATTGAAGATTGACCTACAAACATTTGAACGATTCCCTTTCTTCGTGCCGATCGGTAGTGGCCACTACCGATCTGAACGTGCCGCGCAAGAAAAACGTAACGCCTACTTATTTGCTGTCTTGCTCGCACAATCAATCACCGCCCGGCAATTGTCGACCCCCACCCACGGCACGCCGGATATCGATCTAAACGGGTCAGTTATGCCATTGCGATATAGCATGAGATCATAGGGCGAGGTGCAAACCACCAGTGCGAAGGGACCTGTTGTGACTTTGGAGGACATACCTGAAGTACGTACGCTGCCACGCTACTTCCTGAGTGGTGACGCTTTGGAATACGGCGCGAGCCTGGGAAATGCCCACTGTTGGGTCACCACCCGTGGCAGCGGCGCCATCCAGCAATTCTTCAGCATCGACACCGGTAATGTCGTTACTGGAAACGTGAGTATCAGGTATGGTGGGCCAGGGCATCACCTGCTCCGCACCAGTGAAGCGCAACTGGCCGACGACAGTAAGGACACGGATGTACAATTGCGGCCAATCTCACAAGGCACAATTGAGATTCACCCCGCCTTTCAGCGGCGGAGCTTTGACCTGCCCGAAAACATAACCGTGCGCGAGACCGTCTTCGTGCCGCTCACGTCGGACGACGATCCGGCGATCGCGTACTACACCACGGAACTGAGAAACAACGGCGCCACCGCCCGCAGCCTCAACGTCTTCGGATTCGCCCGCCTTGGCGGCACCTTTGCCTCGGAAATAGCGGCGCGGTTCGACCCGGAGTTGCGGGGCTTTGTTGCCTCGGATCGCCGTACGCCGAAGGAAGTGCGGGTATTCGGCGCGAGCGAGGCGGTGACAAGCCATGAAGCCAACCTGGATTTTGGGCGGGTCTACGATGTGTATCACCTTAGCCAACTGAGCAACACGACGAATGTGCGCGGTGACGTCATTGCTGCCTTACAAGTGTCACTGCACATCAAGCCTGGCGAGCGACGCAAAGTCTCGTTCGTACTCGCCTTTTCGCCGGACGGAGAGGACCAAGCGGTAGCAACCTACAGGAGATTCCCGGATACGTCGGTGGCACTCGAGAACACGATTGAGTATCTCAGGCAGGTGACCTCCACGGCATCCGTCCGGACTCCGGACGCGGAGATCAATCAGGGCGTACTCTGGAGCAAGGTGAACATGCTGCGCGTTCGGGCGCGGTATCGTGACGGACTCGCCTTTACCAATGACCCAGGGGTCTCTTCCAACGTCGTAGCCCGCGATGCCGCCTGGTTTGTGTACGGCAGCGACCACTTCATGGCCAATTTCTCGCGTGATCTCCTCAATACGTTCGCCCGATTGCAATACGATTCGGGAAAGATACCAGAGTACTACAACGCGATCGATGGCCACGTCGAAGACTACGGACTGAACATCAACGACGACACTCCATTATTCATTCTCGCCGTAAACCATCACTTTCGCGCAACGGGAGATGTCGAGTGGCTGCGGGGAATCTACCCGACGGTCGCCAGAGCCGCGCACTACATCATCAGCCAGCGCGATGAGCGCGGGCTCGTCTTTTGTACCGCGGATGATCCTCGGGGATATGTCTGGGCAATCTGCGGATGGCGCAACGTCATCCAAGACTACTCAATTAACGGGGCAGTGACCGAGGTAAATGCCGAGTGCGTCGCCGCTCTACGCGCCACTGGGCACCTTACCGATAACCTGGGATTGCCGACTGAGCAGGCAAAGGCGTTCTTTGACCAATCGAACCTACTGCGCGACGCAATGAATACCCACTTAATTAACCATGAAAACGGTATGTACTTCCTCGGCATCGACGCGAATGGAGTGGCGCGTACGGACGTCACCGGCGATGAAGTGTTCCCCGTCATCTTTCGTGCCTGTCCAGAGGAGGTTGCGTTCCGCATTATTCGGCGCCTTAATCACTCGGACTTCTGGACATCCGCAGGTCTGCGAACAGCCTCAGCAGACGATCCACTGTACGAACCAGCGCGAAACTGCGGGCTTTTAGGTGGAGTATGGCCCGGTCTTACCTGGTGGTTCGCCTTCGCGGCGGCACGGTACCATCCCGATCTCATGACGCGGGCACTGATGTCAAGCTTCAGCCATTACGCGGCACAGCCGAAGAAACACAACACCGTACCCGGACAATTCGGCGAATGGTTTGATGGCGAGAGTCTGGTTAACCGCGGCATGCGCCTCTCTCCCTGGGAGCCTCCGCGTTTCCTGTGGGCGGCAATCGAGGGCGTGTGCGGTGTAATTCTGCAGCCGGGAAACTTAAGGATCCAGCCGCTCATTCCAGCTGCCTGGCGATGGGTAGCGCTGAGCCGGCTCCCCTATCATGGGCAGTTCGTCACCTATTTCGCCGTGCGAGAAGAGCAAGGGCCGCGACTCCACATCTACTCGACAGCCGAGGTGACTACTGACCACAGGTTCGACCTGTTCGAGGAGGATGTCACTGACATGGTGAACGTCCTGGATCCAAGTGTCCAGCACGTGGCATTGCGCCGCCCAGGCAGAACGGTCCTATTACTTGGCCACACCAGCCCAACCACAAGCATAGTTCCGATTGAGCTAGGCGACGTGCTTCCGGCTTCCCCCTGCTCGATCCGGCTTTACGACAGCGAAGTATTTGAGTGGCGCAGCGGAGCCTTCGGCCGCGACACACCTGTCCGCGGCTGCTCCATCACGATTGAAGCGGGCGGGTTTCGAGTTCTTTCGTTCGAGTATGACGTGTAGTCACCGCCTACACGACGAGACCAGCGAGCTTGCGGAGTGGTGGCTCAAGTGCCTCACCATAGGTTGGAAATGGCTGGACAACGTCCGCAAACACGTCCAACGGGATTCCCGCACGGATCGCCAACGCAGCCTGTCCGATCAGCTCGCCGGCGTATGGGCTAAGTATCGAAGCGCCAAGAAGAGTGCGATCCTTGCGGTCCGCGACCAGCACTACCTTACCGTGTGTCGTGTTGTCAATCGCCGAGCGCGAGGTCTGGTCGATTGTGAACTCCTCCATGATCGGAGCAAGCCCTGCGTTCTGCGCCGCGGCCTGCGTCATGCCCACCGAGGCTACTGAGGGGTCAGTGTATACCGCCCGCGGAATAGCGCGATAATCAGCCTTCATAGGCGTGCCTAACAAGTTCGCGATAACGACTCGCGCCTGATACGAAGCAGTGTGCGTGAACGGCGCCACACCGGTAACATCCCCCGCTGCCCAAACATGCTCCTGCCCCTGAACACGGCAATGCTCGTCGATGGCGAAGCCATGCTCGCCAGGCTTTACGCCCAATGCCTCAAGGCCAAGATTCTCAGTATTCGGCTTCCGTCCTGTGGCAATCAGGACACGCTCGGCCGTTAGCACCCTTCCGTCGTCCAGGGTGAGACGAGCGCCAAAGGCCGCCGGCTCCGCGAGGGCCGCACCGACGCCCAGCCGAATCGTCACCCCGTCCTCGCGAAGAACGTCTGCCAGCGCATTCGCAACGGCAGGTTCCTCGTCCGCCAAAATGTGTTGGCCCGGATCGACGAGGGTAACTCGCGTTCCAAAGCGGGCAAACATTTGAGCTAACTCCACGCCGGCTGGCCCGGCGCCGAGGATCACGAGCGAGGCCGGGCGCTCTTCGGCACTCAATGCCTGATCGGTTGTCCAGGTCTCGACGCGATCCAGTCCAGGAACGTTGGGTACCACGGGTGACGAGCCGGTAGCGATCACCAGGTCGCGGAACACAAGAAGTCTGCCGCCGACATCGACAATTCCGGGCGCGGAAATATGACCGCGGCCGCGCACGAGCGTCACACCCGCTCGAGCGAGCGCTCGCGCGTGGCCTGCATCATCGCGATGCGAAGTAATACTGTCCCGCCGCGCCACGGCCGCGGCAAATGCCCTGTTACCGTCCTCGAGGGATATGGGTGCGCTCGCGGCGCCGAGCTTGTGAGCGTTTGCAACCAAATGCCGGACTTCCGCAGCGCGCAGCATGGCCTTGCTCGGCATGCAGGCGACAAATGGGCACGCGCCTCCGACCCTGTTGTACTCGACTACGGCGACACGCAGCTGGTTTCCTACGGACGAGAACCATTCTCCCGCGGCGCCCGCGCCCAAAACAACCACATCAAACTGCTCCATTGCACCTTCCTGCTGCCGCAATATTTGGTCTCGATAGCATAGACTCCAGGGTATCCGATCGGTACCTGATATTGAGCCGCACGATGGTATTATTTGATGCCTCTGTATACTGCCAGATGGCTGGTAACGTCAAAAATGCCGCGGCCGCTATCGGCCGAGGACATTGCGCCAGGAGCGCTTCATAAACGTGGCACATGCATTGGTGGACCAGCGGCCAGGCTCCGAGCACACGCGATCGGGCGCCTGGAGCGTCGTGCATGCGACCTGAAATAGGCTATAGTATGTCCCGCAAGGACATGATCTTTAGCGTGTTGGCCCAACGATCGTTCGCCTTCGGCATTGTTGGCGTCCTGATCGTTGCTACCATCGTTCGATGGCAGATGGTCTTGCGCGCGTATCTACTCCCAAACAGTGACCAGGCCATAGTCGGACTGATGGCTCGCCACATCGTCGCGGGCGAGCGGCCGGTTTTCTATTGGGGCCAGCCGTATAACGGCACGCTCGAAGCGTACATGACAGCGTTCCTCTACCACCTCGGGGCAAACGGCTATGCGGCTTTACACGTGGCGCCAATGCTGTTCTCCCTTCTCTTCGTTGGCGCATCCATGGCACTGTGCAACCAGCTCTATGGAAGGCGTCTGGCCCTATTGTGTGGCTTGTACCTCTCAGTTGGCCCTGCAGAGCTGATAGCGTACAGCGTATGGCCGGGATATAACTACGTTCAGTCCATGGGCCTGGGCACCGCGGCGCTAGTCTTGGCAGTCTCGGCGGTGTGGTCACAGCAATGGTGGCGACTAATCCCGGCAGCCGCCCTTCTGGGACTCGCCGTCTGGGGGCAACCGCTTGCTCTGGCATACGTCGCTGCCGTACTGGTACTCGTCGCCGGCCCTATTGTACATGCGTGGCGGTCGGCCCGTCGCCGTGCCTCCCTGGTACTCGCCCTGGCGGCATCCACGGCTGCCGGACTTTTGGCAATGTCCCCGATGATTGTGAGTAACGTCCAGACCGGCTGGTCTACGGTCAGGTTCATGACAGGCCGCAACAACGTCATGCATATCCAAAAGCTCGAGGCGCTACGCAGGCTCGTGGCGTGGGCTGGGCCCGTGCTGCTCGGCATCATCCCTCCAACGGAGGATCCCAACGTGTTCCACCTGTACGTGCACACACACCTGGTGCTGTACTCAATCGCGCTGGCCATCTTACTGTTGGGTACCGGTTATGTGCTGTGGCGCTGGAAGACGATACTCGACTGGCTTCGTACGCTTGGCTCGGCTACACCTGCCCCGGAGGCCGCGCTGACCGTGCTAGCCGTAAGTCTGGTCACCGCATATCTGATTTCTAACTGGAGCAGCTCTCGATGGTCCGCCACGGATCCGCGATACTTACTGCCGCTCTACACACTCGCGCCCCTCGCGTTGCGCGCCCTGCTACCGCCTGGGTCCCTGACATCACTGATCAATCTGCGACGGTTTGGCGTGGGCCTCCTTGCCCTCGTGCTCGGCACAGGCATCGCCGCGAATACCGTCGCCGCACCGCACGTAGATGATCTCCGGCCGCTCGCCGTCACCCTCCAGGCAAACGGTATCAGGGCAGTTTACGGCGACTATTGGGTCGTCTATCGCCTCGCTTATGTATCGAACGAGCGCCTCATACCGGGTGTAATGCAAGCCGACTTGCATCCGGGCCTCAATCGCTATCAGCCCCTGTGGGATGCCGCACGCCAGTCGTCTCACCCTGCCTGGGTGGTGCTGGGCGGCAGCATCATGGCGGACAACCTCGACGACTGCCTCGCCCAGTGGCATATCACGGGCCGGCCGGTAGGGCCCGGCCCGTATATCGTCTACGCTGGCGCCGGAGCAACCGTGCGGTGTACCAACCTTCTCGTCCAGCGCACAATCATTCGTCCACCATCGTCACGCAATGCGCGACAGGCTCATTGCAATGCCCGCTGCGATGGTGGCATTATTTCGGATCAGAGCTATGTTCGTCCCAATGCTTTCGCCCTCAGTCGTACGGCGTATCTCATCAAGGAGATAAGGAGTTACCTCCGCCCGCGCAATGCCGGCCAGTGCAGCGGCTGCCAGCGCAGCGTCAATCGCAGCGTTCATGGTCTCGGGTGCCAGGGCGAATTCAGCCGGTACAGGACACGCTACGAGAAGGCCGCTGCCGAGGCCCAAAGACCAGTGCAGGCGTGCAGCTTGCGCTACACCATCAGGGTCGTCAATGCGACCGTCGACGCGAAATGGCGTGGCCGGTACATAGAATCCAGGGAACTGCTCAGTACCGAAACCGATGACCGGTACGCCCTGGGTCTCGAGATACTCGAGAGTTAGTCCAATGTCCAGAATGGCCTTCGCTCCGGCACAGACCACCGCGACAGGCGTGCGCGCCAGCTCCTGAAGGTCGGCTGAGACGTCGAAGCTCTGTGCGCCGCCGCGATGAACCCCGCCTATGCCGCCAGTGGCAAAAACTTCGATCCCGACCTGCGCGCTGCACCACATGGTAGCGGCGACGGTGGTTGCGCCCCAACCGCCCGATGCCAGCACTAGGGACAGGTTGCGCCGGCTGACCTTGGTCACGCCGGATTTCTCCGCCAACTGCTCGATCTGATCCCCAGCAAGGCCAACATGGATCTTCCCATCGAGAATGGCAATTGTCGCGGGAACAACGCCTTGAGCCCGTATCGCGGCTTCGGCCGCTTGTGCCACCTCAACGTTCTGCGGCCAAGGGAATCCATGCGAAATAATCGTGGACTCAAGTGCGACAACGGGCCGGCCGGACTCGAGAGCCGTAGCCACCTCATCGTGTACGTGAAATGCCGGATGCAACCCGCTCATACGTTTCCTTTTTACGATTGATTATCGCTCATCCCAGTGACATCCAGCGCCAAACGCGGCCGAGCGCCGATATGTTGCACGACCGCCGCCGCCACGCGGTTGGCTCGATCGAGCGACTCTGCCAGCGGCGCGTCCTGCACGTATGCGCACAGAAAAGCGGCGGCGAACGCATCACCTGCCCCCGTTGTATCAAGTACGGGGATGTCCAGCCCTTCCACGCGCACGTATGTATCGCCACGCGCTACGGCGCCCGCTGCGCCCAGCTTCCAGACTACCACGGGTGCAAACCGCTGGAGAAATAGACTGCCCTCTTCCGGGTCGCTGGTGCCACTGAGGAACGTGCCCTCATCATGGTTGGCAAACAGCACGTCCGGACTAATACGGTCGAGCAGCTCGAGAAATCGCTCACGGCCATAGACACGCAACGGGCCGACTGAAGAGGTATCCACGCTTATACCGCCGCCGGCTTCCCGGCAGCGATCCGCGGCCGCGAGCGCCGCATCAGCCAGCGGCGTAACGAATAGCGAGTACGCGGGGAGATGCAGCCTGCTACCCGAGGGCACAGTGTGCGGCCCGATAAAATCAGGCGTTAACAGCGTGGCTGCCGCCCGATTGGCAATCATAGTACGCTCGCCAGCCTCATCAAGCAACACCGCAATAGCCGCGGTTGCCGCAGGCACGCGGAGCAGGTGGCAGGTAACGCCCTCGCGCTCAAGATCCGCCCGCACGAATCCACCCGCATAATCATCACCAACTGCGCCGATGAAGCCGGCGGACGCGCCCAGACGCGCCAGCCAGACCGCGACATTGGCGGCCGAGCCGCCTGGCGAAATCCGCACCAGGCCGTTGGCATCGCTGCCAACGACGGCGCCCTCCTCAAGAGCGACGAATACGTCGACGGCCGCGTCACCCAGGCAAACGATCCGCGGAGCATTACTTGTGGGCATTGCAGCCTATGGACGCTGGGAAGCCACCGCAATTCGCGAAAAGATAGAGACCGTGCTTCGGGTCTGACCGTGCCACCTTGTAGCCGGTGTGCTGCTGAATGTACGCCAATGTCTTTCTATTGTCTTCTACTAACCACGGAGGTGGATCGCGCATATCGAGATGGAGATCGAGAAGCGTATACGGAACCAGCCGAGGCTGCGTGGCGTTCTGTGTCTGGTACAGCGTGGTGCGGTTCGCCAGGTGCGCGGCCATTGGTGAATCCGCGTCCAAGGGTACACCATCAGGCACATAGCGGATAAATGCGGTCACGGCCCGAACATGGTCGTCGCGCGTGAGGAACACTGACGGGTCATGGATCCAATGCATCATGTTCAGGGATGAATAGGCATACATGTCGCCGAGAAATCCCGCCCAGGCTATCAGCACTATCGTGATAAAGCCGCCGTGCTTGCGAAACGGCGCGCGAAGCAGCACCCGGCTGGCGCCATACATGAATACCGGCACGCACGTTACATAGTGGTGGAACCAGAAGTCGTTGGTAAACTCGTTGCTCACGAACAGGCCGGCAAGCGGCAAGATGATGACAAGGGTGCTCCAATCGAGCAAAAACAAAAGCCCGCTTGGCAACAGGGCCAAGACGAGGTTTTGGACGCGGAATGGTTGGCCCAACAAGCTGACAATGGCGTGCAGCCGTCCTCCTATACCGGTTGAAGTGCTCCCGTGCTGTGTCGCACCCTGGACATCGCTAAAATAGCTACCGTAGTCACGATTGAACTGGCTGGCGGTTGCCAGGTACCACGGGACCAGCACGACCAACGCATACAGCACAGCGGCGCCGATGACCGCCATGCCAATACGTCGCTCGCCGCGCCGGAGCCACCAATATGCGCCAAGTCCGACGACGAACAGCACCATTTGCTCTTTGGTCAGCAGCATCACCAGGATGCAGAGCGCCAGGAGACGCCATCGCCGGAGGTCAAAGGCCAGTAGGGCGCCAAACAAGGCAGGCACCGCGAAGGGGTCGGGATGGAAGTCCCAGATGTTGGCATAGTGCACCAGCGGAAACACCAGATAGAATGCGCCGAGCCCCACCGCGGTTCGCTGCGTATGCCCATGGACCCGCGCAAGCAGATAGGTTAGCGGACCTCCGGAGGCGAGCGCCAAGGTCTGCAACACGAGCATGGTGCGTGGGTCTGGGATGAGCGCGTAAGGGATCGCGAGCAAGAGCAGCAGTGGTTCGGCATGGCCGCCGCGCAGGCTGTTGCCGGACGTGTAGATATTTGTCTTTTGCAGCCACTGGCCGTGAGCCGTGTTCCAGAGCATCTGCGCATAGTCGGCAGTGTCGCCACCGTAGTGAAAGTTGAGGTAGCGCACGATGGACACCGCGGCGAACAATGCTATATAGCCGAGCGTCAGAACCAGCGTAACCCACATCCCGGTCTCGACCAGGACTGAGCGCCGCGCGGAGGCAGGCATGCCTGTTGCGGGCAGCGATGGCTGTTGTATAACTGCCATTATCCTTCGTGCGACTGTGGCCGGCAGCGCCTCCCACTACAGCTGAGGCAGCGCCCACCGGACCCTTGACCAAGTATCAGATGCGAGGCAGGGTCGGTCAAGAGAGCAATTCGGACGAATATGCTCGACCGCATCCCGGGCAGCATGTTTTGGCTATTCGCTCGCTCTGTGACTGACCAGAAAATTAGTGTCGAGAATCGAAAACTATAATGGGCACCATCGTTCCACGTGAAACGCTGACATCGTCGCGCGAGGAATGTCGATCGGACCTCAACCACCTGCTGCCAAAGCTCCGTCATTTGGCCGATGCAAGCAGTCCACGGTAGGCGCACACTCATCAGTACAACGAAGCCAAACGCTACTCAATTGTTGGGAGTGAGTGATCATGGGCCCGGAAACCAGCTCGGAGCAATATTCGCCGGTAGACGATGACGACACGGAACGATATCTCGACAGTAAGGGCGGCGCCGGCAAGGCGAAGCCTGGACGAGCTAGCGATGCCGACAAGCCGCCGACCGACGAGGAAGTACGACATGCCGCGGAGGTCGGAAATGAGGCGAAGCGGCAGCAAAGGGACATAGCTCGCAAGCAGCACCCTGAGCAGCCCGATACCGAGTAGACCGTGGAGATCTCATGGGAGAGGGAGCGCGCAGCCCTTGCCTCCGAGCAAATTGGGCCATTCAGAAGGCGGGCTGCCCGAGAGCCAGAATTCGATATGGAACCAGCATAGTTTGGAGGTCAGCGTGGTGGGAACGAGACTTGGGATATTTCTTGCCGGAATGCTCGCCGCATACCTGCTCGATCCGGTAAACGGTCGGAAACGCCGCGCAACTGTTCAATCTCGCCTGGAACCCATTTCTCAGAGACTCTCCAGCGCAAAAGACCAAATGGCTGACATGAACTCCAACGACCAAGCTGCAGGAGACCGGCCCCGCGGCATCATGCAAACCATGCAGAACATCGCAAGCAGCGTTCAGGGACGCATGGCCGACACGGTCGGAAGGGGCGCGGGGCCCGACGGGCGACAAGCTGAGTCCGGCCTTGAGAACCAGCAGGCGTCTCAGCCTCAGCAGACAGCTGCCAGCCAGCGCGTACCGGAAGACCTCCCCGGCATCGACGCGCACATCTCTGCCGCTGACGTAGCTCCTCGCCCAATTCCGGATCCGATAGCTGAAGGTGACCCAAACGATCCGACATTGGTGGCTCGAGTGGAGTCAGAATTATTCCGGGACGATACCCTGCCGAAAGGCAGCATTAACATTGATGCAGCGTTCGGTGTGGTGACGCTGCGTGGAACAGTTCGGGATGGAATGGCCGAAGAATTGGTCGACAGGACCCGTGCGATCGAAGGAGTCCACGACGTCGTGGACCGCCTTCACAAGGTGTAGAAATCGCGCGCCGGACCCCGCAAACCGGACCCCGAGTTAACAACCCGTCGCGTGCCTATATCGAAGAGGTGCAAGGGCGTCAGCCTGGCGGCCTGCCACATCTAAAGTGGTCCACCCGGGGAGGGAAGGACGCTAGTAAGGGCAGGCCGCCAGTTCAGGCCCACCGACTTTACAGCCGGCAGGAGCCGCCGAATTGAGCCGAACGTTATGTCATCGCGACCAACGCGAAGGGTGCAGCGAAGCTCAGTGACGGGTAAAGGGCGAGAATGTCCGGCTATGGTCATAGGCAATCCGGCCTTCTTCCAGCCGGATCGTCCTGGTGGCTTCGCGGGCTAATGCTTCGCTATCGGTTACGACGAGAAACGTTGTGCCGGATTGGCTGTTGATTTCGCGAATCAGGGTAAGCAGCGCTTTGGCGGTAGAGGGGTCGACCTGTCCGGTTGGCTCCTCCGCGAGCACGATGGGGCGTTCGGTCGCAAGCGCTCGCGCCAGTGCTACACGTCGTAACTCGCCGCCAGACAGTTTTGCCGGTTGATTCGAGGCACGATTTGCCAGCCCTACACGGTCCAGCATGTCCAGCGCCTTGGCTCGCTTTGCCGCTTTGTCCATCGACTTCGGAAGCTCCCTTGTCACCATGTCCAGCGCCGTCTTATAGCGTCGCACGTCGATCATCCGGTGCATCTGGGCGAAGGTCTCCTTGCAGAAGCGCCTTCGCTTGAAGTAGCGAAGGCCCCACAAATCCACGTCCTTCACGTAAATCGTTCCCGCGGAGGGCCTCTCGATGCCCGCGATCATGCGGAGCAGCGTCGACTTGCCTGAGCCTGACTCGCCGGTGATGCTCAGAAAGCTGCCTTTGGGTATCGCCAGGTTGATGTTGGTTACGGCGACTACCTTGTCCCTGCCCTTGCTAAAGGACTTGGTGACGCCCCGAAATTCTATTTGTTCCACATGTATCCTTCGTGTGCCGAGTTTATTTGTTCCTGCGTGCCACTAGCGTTGGAGACCATTCACGACCAAGGCATATTTCTCCGCAAGCAATTTTGCGGCCTGCTCGCTCCGAGCCTCGGCGACGATGTGAAATAGCGGCCGGTCGGCATCCGGCAAGACCAATACCCACTCATCGCCCAGCTCGATCCGGATACCGTCGATATGCCGCCCGCGCTGGCTGCGATAGTTCTCATTCAGCATCCGCATGACCTTACCCTTGGCCTCCCAGGCACAAGTAACGCTGGTGGTGCTCTGGTAGTAGCGTGGCAGCGACGAGACCACGGCGCCGAGCGATGTGCCCTGAATGGCCAGCAATTCAAGCAGCTTGGCAACGGCGAACATGCCGTCGAAGCTAGGCTGGAACTGCGGGAAGATCAGGCCGCCCTCGCCATCACCCGCCAGCACCACGTTCTCGCCCGCCGCCGCGGTCATGATAGCCTGGCTGTTCGCCTTGGTGCGCAGGATTGTGCCGCCATACCGTTCGGCAATGGTCTCCAGAATGCTCGGAGCCGTGACAGGAACCGCGACGACGGGCGACGGTCCGCCTGCCCGTACGCCTGCACTCGCTGCCTGCAAGACCAATGACGTGACGGTTGCCAGCGCCGTCATCGGCGGCACGACCCGTCCCTGACCATCGACGAGCGAGATTCGCTCGCCACTCATCTCCATGCCGACGCCGAGGTCGGTTGGCAGGGCGGCGGTAATCGCCTGCAGCTGCTTGAGCGATTCGAGCGGGTCGATAGTCGCCTGGGCCAGGCGGTTATCTTCCACGCCGGCGTTGAGCGCAACCACCTTGCAGCCAAGTTGATTGAGCAGGCCCGGCAGCATGCTGGCCGTGGCTCCCTGGCCGTAGTCGATGACCAGGTGCGGGGTGGAAATCGCCACCGCCTCGGCGTCGACGGCCTTCATGAAACCTTCCCGATACCGCCACTCCGCCTCCGGCGCATAGGTAATCAGGCCTATCTCATCGACTTGAGCGCGGCGGAAGTCTTCACGGAAGAACAGCCCCTCAACCTTCCGCTCAAGCGCTCGGTCCGCGTCTCGCCCATTCTTGTCGATGAGCTTGACGTCGATCATGCGCGAGTCGTTTAGCGAGACACGCACATGGGCCGCGCCCAACGCCCGCGAAACTTGGGTAAAGTACCGGGCAGCCGGCAGCGGGAGCGATGTAAGGTCGTGTACGTTAATTCCCGCGGAAGACAATCCCGAGACGATACCGCGCTTGACCATGCGAGAAGTACGGTACAGATCCCGGTTGACGGCAACCGTGGAATGTATCGGCAGGGTCGCGCCGTACGCTGCGCCAAGCTTCGCGGCGAATTCCGGGGTCATGTCGATATTCGCGAGCCCGGTCACACCGTTCCGGCCAAACAGTAGCCGCCTGCCCTGCTGGCCGTAAATGATACTGCTCGATACGGTGGCGCCGGCTTCAACCTGTTTGTTTGGCCAGATCTTGACGTTGGCGCGAATGATCGCGCCTTCCTCGATAGTGCAGTTGTCGCCGACGACCGCGCCTTCAAAGATCACCGCGTTGCTCTTCACGCTGACCTGTTTGCAGAGCAAGGCGCCGCGCACTTCTGAGCGCTCACCCGCGTAGCACGATCGCCAGAGAATGCTGTGGTCAATCGTGGCCCAGCGATCGACGATGACGTTGTCACGCAAAACTGAGGGGCCGATAATCTCAGCCCCTGGGCCAATCTTCACCTCGTCACCCAGCCAGAGCGGGCCAACCAATCGTGCGTCCGGCGCGACGTCGACACGCTCACCCATCCAGATACCGTTGCCCATGTCGCGGCCAACAGGCGTGACCTGCACCCGGCCTTCGAGCACGTCGCGCGTGGCGCGTGCGTACTCCTCAAGGTTGCCCACATCGCACCAGTAACCTTCGGCGACATGCCCGTAAATCGGGTCACCGTTCCGCATGAGAATAGGGAAGAGATCCTGGCTAAAATCAAAACTCTGCGATGTAGGGCAGTAATTGAGCACTTTGGGCTCGAGCACATAGATGCCGGTGTTGACCGTATCGCTGAACACCTCGCTCCAGCTCGGCTTCTCGAGGAATTGGCGGACCGTTCCGTCGTCGTTGGTGATGACCACGCCGTACTCGAGCGGGTTCGACACGCGAGCGAGTGTCAACGTGGCCATCGCACCGCGCTTGCGGTGCTGCTCGACGATGGATGTGATGTCGTAGTCGGTCAGGGCATCGCCACTGATCACGACAAAGGTCTCGGTGAGCAGATGCTGCGCTTGCTTCACGCTGCCCGCGGTACCGAGTGGTACGTCTTCGACCGTGTACTCGATGCGCATGCCAAGTTGGGAGCCATCACCAAAGTAGCTTTGGATCACACCTGCCATATACTGGAGGGTCACCACGATATCGGTTATCCCGTGCCGCTTCAGTAGCAACAATATATGCTCCATAACGGGACGGCTTACGATCGGCACCATGGGTTTTGGACGCCCAACTGTCAATG
>JAQBPC010000701.1 GCA_028287725.1 Chloroflexota bacterium
GGTACCGGCTCTAGATGCCGGGATACGATTAGTAAAATGCCCACGGCCAGTAAGTTTACCACCAGCGAGCTACCCCCGAAGCTGATAAACGGAAGCGGCACGCCGGTGAACGGTATGGCGTTCGTGACCGAGAGCATATTCAGGAGGGCCTGGATTGCCAGATACGTGGTGATGCCGGTGGCAAGCAGCTTACCAAATGGATCTTTGGCCAGCATACTGATTCTAATGCCACGGTATGCGAAAAAGCCGAACAGAGCAACGACTATCAGTGCCCCGACCAAGCCGGTCTCCTCACCAATGGTCGCGAAAATGGTATCTGTCTGCGGGGCAGGCACATAGTCCTTCATCTGACCGTTGCCGAGCCCAACGCCGGCGAATCCGCCGTGCCAGAAGGCGAGCAGGGCCCGCGAGATCTGATAGCCCACCCCTTGCTGATCCGCATACGGATGCCTCCAGGCCTCGAAGCGCTTTGCCCAGAAGCCGCCGCTGTGCGCCACGAAGTAAGCGAACGGAATGAACAGCGCGGCGAGCGCCAGCAGGTGCCGCAGGCGTGCGCCCGAGACGAAGAACATGCCGAGCATGGCGCCGCTGATCACCGTTGCGGTGCCAAGGTCGGGCTGCTTGAAGATGAGCAGCGTGGTAAAGCCCAACACAATGCCAAACGGCAGCAGGCCCTTGAGCGAATGCTTGATCTCGTCGTCTTTACTCGAGAGCCAGTGCGCGGCATAGACCGTCAGCGCGAGCTTACCTATCTCACTGGGCTGCAGTGTGAAGCCCTTGATGTAGATCCAGCGTGTGGCACCGCCATGGGTATAGCTAAAGCTGGGAATATGCACCATCGCCAGCAGTAACGCCGTGATGCCAAGGCCTAACATGGAGAAGCGGCGTAGATTCTGGTAGTCGAAGCGCAGTCCAACGGCCAAGGCGCCGGCGCCCACGATCAGCCAGGTGATCTGTTTCGTGATGTAGTAGTTGACATCGCCATACGTCTGATAATCCTGGTACATGCTCGCGCTATAGATGAACACGGTGCCCAGCACGAGCAAGCTGATAACAGTCGCCAATAACGGCATGTCTATTTTGGGAATAGTGACCGTCGCGCTCTCCGTCCGCGCTTCGACCGGGGGCGGGACCTCGGCAACCACGCCATTGGTATCGGGCTCGACGGCAGTGCGTGTAGCCATAATCGCCTGCGAGGGCCCCCGCAAGGCGCGCGTGGCCCGCAGCGGCCGCAGCTTCCGAACGGGAGTGGGCCCGAACACTCCCTGGATAGGGTAGTTACGGGCACCGTCTTGCGACTCCTGATCAGCACGCTTCCAGGGCAGCTTCAATCCAGGTAACTGGCGCAAAATCGATGAGGGTTTAGCGCGCTCCGGTGTAATGCGATCGACACGGCGAGGCATCACGACCGGGTCTCGGCGGCCCGCGGAAGAACTCAGCTTGCGCCGAGGTGGGGCTTCCTGACGCCGCGCGTGCACCTTCTCGTCGTTATGCCGCTTCGTTATCGCCATGCAGCGCCTCCACAAGCTGGCGGAAGCGCGCGCCGCGTTCCTCGAAGCTGCGGAACTGGTCATAGCTGGCGCACGCCGGGGACAGCAGTACCGCGTGTCCTGGCCGAGCGCCACGCACCGCGGCCGCAACCGCATGCTCGAGGTCACCACAATGTTGCACGGCGCCGGCCGTCAGCATGCCGTCCCCGCTCGAAGCCAGGGCCTCCGCGAGATGGCCCGCGATCAACTCCTGTGCCTCGCCGATCAGCAGTACCGCGTGGCATCGCGCGACCGCTGCGCGGCACAGCTCGCCCCAGGGGAGATCTTTATCATGGCCACCGAGAATGAGCAGCACGGGCCCGTCGATAGCGGCAAGCGCCGCTTGGGCACGGTCGGGCGAGGTGGCAATTGAGTCGTTATAGTAGCGGACATCGCCAAGAGTTCGCACGAGCTCGAGACGGTGCGGCACGCCTGTGAAGCCTCGAATCGCCTCGCGCATGGCATGGGGACTAACGCCGATGGTATCCGCCGCCGCGATGGCCGCCAGTGCGTTTGCCACGTTGTGGCGTCCTGGTACACGCAGCTCATGAAGCGCGCACACCGGCACACTGTATCCGCCGCGACGGATAGACAGCATCTCACCCTCCAAGACCGCGCCATCGGACGGTGCGGATTCCAGGGCAAAGTATAGCACGCGCCCACCCGCTATCCGCGCGAACTGTGGAGCGTAGCGGTCGTTCGCGTGCAATATCAGCGTGTCCCCAGGGCGCTGATATTGCGCGATGCGCAGTTTCGCCGCGGCATACTCGTCCATCGTATGATGCCGGTCGAGGTGGTTGGGTGTAAGGTTGGTCACGACGGCTACCTCGGGACTGGCCTCAAGCCACTCAAGCTGGAAACTACTCATCTCCAGCACCACCCAATCATCCTTCCCCATCGACGTGGCTTCATTCAATAAAGGACGGCCAATGTTCCCGCCGACGTGCGTCGTAATGCCTCCGGCCTGTAGCATCAAGCCGAGCAGCGTGGTCGTCGTTGTCTTCCCATTGCTGCCGGTAACGCCCGCAATGTGCGCCGGGCAGACTTCGAAAAATAGGTCGGTGAGCGCGGAGACTTTGATGCCTCGTGTCTGTGCGTCGCGGACCACCGGCGCCTCCTTGGAGACCGCCGGGTTCAGGTACAACACATCGTAGGGCGTGAGATCAGGATGGTCGTTTCCGGCGATCAGGCCGGCGCCGAGCGCCGTGAGCTTCTGCGCTTCGGTGCCAAGTTCGGCCAATGACCGTCCCTCGCAGACGGTGACGTCGTCGCCCCGCGCCGTCAGGAACCGTGCCAGAGCCAGACCTTCTCGGCCGAGGCCTACGATGAGCGATTTCGACAATATGTGTCTCCCGAGTAACGGATGCAGTGAGTTGCCGGCACGACGACTGGCCCTGGACAAACAAGTGTCCGCTACACGCGGCGCCCCGTTCACCATTCATTATGGCCCGTACTAAGACTCTAATGCATCAGCTCGCTTTACGGAAACCCCCAGCATGGTAAGGCGCACTTCAGAACTCGGGCCTCGGCAGCAGGCGGACGGCCGTGCAGCAGTGTCGCGTACCATAGATCCGCACTATTATATGCATGAAGATTGGAGTCTCGGATGGCCACGCTCAGGGCAGCGCTGTTTGATCTCGGCGGAACACTATGGGAGTGGTATCCGAATCTCACGGTCGAAGGAATTCTTGCCGGGGTCACGCCTCAGGCGATCCGCCTCCTCTCGCCTGAGCAGGCTGCTTCGCTGTCGCCCGAGGAAGCCGCGGTAGCGGTCCGCCGTGCCTACCTGGAGCTCGAGCACGCGGCATGTGACGGCGATACGAGCGCGATGCCTGTCGAGCTGAGCGTTCAGCGGGGCCTCGCGAGCCTTGGCGTGACTGTTGATTCGCAGACCGCGAAAGACATAACCGCAGCACTGTATGTGTCGGAGCGGCGCACCACCAGACTCCTTCCCAGAGCGGCGGAGATCTTACACGAGCTAGCGCTTTCCGGTCTGCGCTTGGGCATCATCTCCAACCGCATGTACGGTGGTGACCTATTGCTCGACGATCTTGGCTACTTTGGAATTAGTCATTATTTCTTCAGCATCGTCACGTCGGCTGAAGCCGGTCAGATGAAGCCGCATCCCGCCCTGTTCAAGCAGGCACTAGCCGAGCTCTCCGTCGATCCCTCGGAAGCGGTGATGATTGGTGACGACCTTTGCGCCGACATAAGCGGCGCGCTCGCTGTCGGCATGCGCGCGGTGTGGGTTCGACGCCCGGCAGACCGCACCGACGAGCCGCCGGCAGGTGTCCCTTCGATCAGAACCCTCAGCGAGTTACCATCTATCATCGCCGCGATGCACTAACGCGCCAATATTGTCCAATCCGTAACACTGATCGAATACCACAATGATTAATGAAGCATCGGTCAGCGCAGTCGAGGCCTCCCGTTGGGGGTCGGGCTGGGTCAAACCGCTCTACGATACCTATGGCTTCGCCCGAATCCCTGAGCTGGTGCGGGCGCTCTTCACATCGGACGCATCCGATCCCGTTGTTTCGCAGCTGATTGGCCCGTTTGCTCGGCCGTACCAGAGAGTCATCGTGTGCCTGGTCGATGCCTTTGGCTGGCGCTTCTTCGCGCAATACCGTGATCGATATCCATTTCTGAACCGCTTCGTCACGGAAGGCTCGGCAACGAAGCTGACGTCCCAGTTTCCGTCGACGACCGCGGCGCACATCACGCTGATGCACACCGGCGTCCCCGTCGGACAGAGCGGCATCTATGAGTGGTTCCAGTATGAGCCGCAACTCGACGGAATCATCGCACCGCTGATGTTTTCGTTCGCGGGCGACAATGCCCGCAACACGCTGCTCAAGACCGGTATCGACCCTGCTAAGCTATATCCAACTACGACGCAGTATCAGGCACTCCAGCGGCTCGGCGTGACATCATTCGTCTTGCAGCCCCGCGATTTCACGCCTTCGCCTATGGGCAGCGTCGTGTGTGCGGGCGCACGCGAAGTTCCTTTTGCCAATGCCACGGAGGCCATCCGGACGCTCACCGACCTCGTCGTGGGCGAGCAGCGCCGCGCGTACTTCTACCTCTATCTTGGCGCAATCGACGCGGCCGGCCACCGATTTGGTGTCGACTCCGCGCAGTTCGATGCCGAGGTGCATGCCATTTTCACCCAATTAGAAGAGCTGTTTCACGCGCAAGCGGCCGGCACTCTGCAGGACACGATCTTC
>JAQBPC010000023.1 GCA_028287725.1 Chloroflexota bacterium
CTCGGACGTGTTTGGGTTGATCAGCAGCAGTTTCATTTCGCGCGTGCCTCTTGTGGCACACCCGGAAGATATCGGCCAAAGCCGCGCGGTCCCACGATCTGCCCATCTTGAAATACTGTCTGGCCGCGCACGATGGTGCGCTCGACTTTGCCTCGGCAGGCCATACCGTGCAATGGCGTCCATTTGTGCGGGCTGAACGACAGGTTTTCGTCCACGTGCCATTCAACATCGGGATCGTAGATCGCCAGATCGGCGTCGGAGCCGGGCAGAATAGTCCCTTTCCGCGGATAGAGACCCGTTGCGCGCGCAGCATTCGTCGCGGTGAGCCTGGCGAACGCATCCAGCGGCAGGCCGCGCTTGTGCACCGCTTCGCTTAAGAACAGCGGAAAGATAACTTCAATGCTCTGTAAACCCTGCGGCGCATCCCAGATCGATGCCCAGCCTGCTTCTTTCTCCGCACGCGTGTACGCGGACTGGTCGGAGATAATCGAGTCGACCGATCCGTCCAGCACGTAGCTCCACAGCGCGTTCACCTGGTCTCGGGCGCGGATCGGCGGGGCACAGCGGGCGTAGGGACCGGCGCGGAGATAATCCTCCTCGTCGAGTACAAGGTGGTGCAGACAGACCTCCATGGTTACGCGCTGACCGGCGGCCTTGGCGCTCTTCACCGCTTCGGCCGCGGCGGGCACGCTCACGTGCACAACCTGCAGCCGCACGCCGGCTTCTTTCGCCGGCACAATCGCCCGGTTGACGGCTTCGTACTCCACGAACGGCGGTCGTGACTCAAAATGGGCCGCCGCATCCTTCCGGCCGGCTGCCTGCAGCCGTTTCAAGTTTGCGGCGAGCATCGCGGCATTCTCCGCGTGGACCAGCACCAGCCCATCGAAGCGCGCGATAGTTAACATCGCGTCTAGCAACTGCGCATCGTCTACGTTTGGGTAATACACCTCCGAGAAGGGCATAAACGCCTTGAAGCCACGCACGCCGGCGTCACGCATCTCCTCCAGGTGATCGAGGCTCTCCGGGATGATCGCGCCCCACAGGCCGAAGTCGACATAGGCCTTTTCCTCGGCCAAGCGCTGTTTCTCGCGCACGCGCTCGGCGGTGCTCGTCGCTGGCAGGGACAGTGGATGCTCCATAAACGTGGTGATTCCGCCCGCGGCGGCGTTCATCGTCTCCGTACCGAAATCACCGCCCGCGGGCCAGCCGGGTTCTCCAGCATGCACATGGGGATCTATGCCGCCGGGCAGCACCAGCTTCCCCGTGGCGTCGATCTGCTCGTCTGCACGTGGCAACAGGTCGGGATCGTCGGTGATGGCCGCGATTCGGCCATCCTTGAGCACGAGATCCGCCCTGAACACGCTATAGTCCGTCACGATAGTCCCACCGCGAATAATCGTCGTAGCCAATTACTCTCCTCCTTCAGAGATAACCGGTAACCGAGTTCGTTTCCGTCGGCTAATGCGCTCTAGGATCGAGAACGTCAAGTACGCCGTCGCCGATCAGGTTGAATGCCATGACCGTCAAGAAAATGGCCACACCGGGGAACGTGGCGTACCACCAATGGTCCAGAAAATAGGTGTGGCCCGTGTTGACCATCGACCCCCATTCGGGCGTCGGCGGTTGCGCGCCCACGCCAATGAAGCTGAGGCTCGCGGTGGTGAGGATCGCATAACCGGCGTCGACCGTGGCCTGCACAACGATAGGCTGGAAGCAGTTCGGCATCAGGTGGCGCACAATGATTCGCAGGTGCCCGGCTCCCATTGCGCGCGCCGCTGCGACGAATTCTCGCCGCTTGTAGGATAGGATCTGGCCGCGCATTAACCGCGCGTACCAGGGCCACCATACCACCGCCACCGCCACCATGGCGTTGATCAAGCTCGGTCCCAGCGCTGCCGCGAGGGCCATGGCCAACACGAGCGCCGGAAACGCCAGGAACATGTCGGTGATCCGCATCAGCAACTCGTCGGTGATGCCCCCCACATAGCCGGAAACGGCACCGATGAGGCAGCCGATCGCGGCCGCGAGCGCAATCACCACGGCGGCGGCGCCCAATGAAAGCCGTGCGCCATAGAGCACGCGGCTGAACAGGTCGCGCCCACCGTCGTCGGTGCCGAAGGGGTGGCTCAGGCTGGGCCCGAGCAGCCTATGCCCAAGGTCCATCGCCGTCGGGTCGTAGCGTGCAATCAAAGGAGCGAAAATTGCCAGGACCAGCAGTCCGGCGAGCAGCACGACGCCGACGAGCATCAGTGGATTGCGCCGTATCGCCGCCCACGGTGAACGCTGCCGGACCAGGTCCGGCAACACTTCTGCGCCCGCCGCCGGCTCGACTAGCTCTATGGCCATCGCATCATGCCCCTCCACGCAAGCAGGCGATCAATACTCGACCCGCGGATCGAATGCAACATAGAGCACATCCACCACAAGGTTGGCGAGCACGTAGATGATGGACACGACCAGCGTGACACCCATGATGCCGGGGAAATCGAGGTTGCTGATGGCGTTCACTGCGTAGTAGCCGATGCCGGGCCAGTTGAAGATGGTTTCAACCAGGAAGTCGCCGCTGAGCAGATAGCCAAATTGCAGGCCGATCACCGTCAAGGTAGGGGTGATGGCATTCTTGAGGGCATGGCGGAAGACGACACGTCGGTTCCGGACTCCTTTCGCGCGAGCAGTGCGGACATAGTCTTGCGCAAGCGCCTCGAGCACCGATGCGCGCGTCATGCGCGTAATCAGTACCAGGCTCCCCAGCGCCAGAGTCACGGCGGGCAGTAGTAGGTGCAGCAGCACGGGGGCGAGCATAGAGAAGTTGCCGGTGATCACCGTGTCGACCAAGTAGAGGCCGGTGATGGTATTCGGCGGCGTGTCGAGGATCTCGAGGCGCCCGTCGAGCGGCAGCCATCCAAGTTGCTTGAAGAAGATCAGTTGCAAGACGAGGCCAAGCCAGAAGACGGGCATCGAGACACCCGCGATCGACGTGAGGCGGATCATGAGGTCGGCAAGGCGCCCACGCCCCATGGCGGCGTAGACGCCCAGCGGTACGCCGATGCCGACGGCGAGGATCAGCGAGCAAAGCACAAGCTCGACAGTGGCCGGGAAGAATTGCTTGATGTCATCCAGCACCGGATGTCGGTCGGTAAGCGAGATGCCGAGATCGCCGTGGCGCAGATTACCGATGTAGACGACATACTGTTGCGGCAATGGTCGGTCCATGCCGTACTCGTGACGCAGCGTCGCAATCTGCGACTGCGTGGCGTGCGGCCCGGCGAGCAGCCGGATCGGATCGGCCGGTATGACATGCGTGAGCATGAAGGTGATCAGCGTCATCCCGAACAGGACGGCCACCATGAACACCAGGCGCCGCGCGATGAATCGAAGCATGTTCGCTCCCCGTGGGCCAGCGGGTGATTAGCCTAATCACCCGCTGCGCTGCACAGCTACTTCCTGTACAGCGCGTAGAAGTCAAAGGTGTTCACATCGATGCCGTTATAGCGGAACCCGCCAATGTCGCTCCGCATCGGGAGCTGGTAGTTTCCCTCATACAGCGGCACCGCGGGCACGTCGCGCATGATGATCTCCTGGATGCGATTCCAGATCCGCTGCACCGTCTTCGGATCGGTGGCCTCGACGCCCTGCTGCATTAGGCGATCCACCTCCGGGTTGGAGTAGTACGAGAAGTTGTAGCCCGC
>JAQBPC010000053.1 GCA_028287725.1 Chloroflexota bacterium
GGCGAATACAGCAGTGGGGATCGGGCCGGCAGCCTGCTGGCCTTCCTGATCTGTCTGCACGATTCGCGCTTCAAGCTCCTGGACTACGCTGTCGATCTCGTTCACTTCACGACACCGATTCTGCAGCGCACCAGAACTCTCCTTCAAACTAATGTCTACGCCGGCGGGCACTTCCAAGAGGCCACCGCGTACACAGTGCGCATCGTGATCAGGTGTGGATCTAGCGAGGTAACGTGCTCATATGTTCTATTTGCAAATTGACGATCAAAACCAGAAGGGCTGTTACCGGCGGCTCCATCAGAGAACGTTTCGACCCAACACGTGCTATCGTACGTCAATTACCAAACGTGACGGTTGGGTCGCATTGATATCGTGTATTAATACGCGCTTTCGAAATATATGCCACGATTGCACGCAGAGCGTCAATCCCCATGATGTCTGGCAAAGGTGCCTGGACGTCGCACACGTGCGGCCCGAATCCACTAGCTATTCGCCGGAATTCCACGCGATCATGGTCACTAACCGGCAGATAATCATCGTCGTTATCCACGACTTGCAGCTAGCCGCGCACCGATCCGAGCTGACCGAGATGCTTACGATCGACCCACAGCATTAATCCGGCAGATTGACAGACCCTAAGCAGCCAAGGGTGTCGCCACGAAGTGATGGGGCTTACGAAGCGCTAGGCGCTGCCGCCATTACGGGAGAGCCGCGCGTGAAGCAGAGTCGGCGCTTTCCGAACCATCTCGAGGACCAGCGAACGATACTCGAGTGTGCCGCTCACTGCCGCGGTTTCCTTGTCTCGCAGCCTGGGATTTTCAGCGGCAAGCCGCACGACGACGTCGGGATAGCGGTAGCTAAGCGCTGCCACAATTTTGGCATAGCGCAGATCCTTGCACAGCTCCCCATCTATATACCGGTCATATTGAGCCAACGCCTCCGGCCCCCGCTTCAACGCGTCGACGATGCTCATACCTGCGTGCCGCCCAGTGGCCAGCGCGTAGCTGATGCCTTCAGCAGTCATTGGATCTGCAAGCGCGGCAGCGTCTCCCGCCAGGAGCACTGATCCTCTCCGGCGCGTTCGCCTGCCACCTGCAAGTGGAATCAGGTGACCGCGCTGCAACAATGTCTTACCATCTCGTAAGTCCTCATGACCTGCAAGAAACCTGGAAAGTGCAGCGCGCAAATCGCTTTTTTGATTGCGGTGGAAAACGCCCAGGCCAACAGACAAATGCTCGGCTTTGCCAAAGATCCAGGCGTATCCGCCCTGGATCGCCAATAAATCCAGTAGGATTTTCTTTTTGTATCGACCGAGGGCTTGTTCCGAAACCGCAAGTTCCACCTCCACGGCCGCGCCGGTTGTCCGCATCTGGTCAAAGCCGGCGAAACGTGCGGTTATGCCTGCAGCCCCATCCGCGCCAACCACGTAGGATGCGGTGATAGTCTCGGATCCGGCGCGCAGCCGCAGTGAGCTGCCGTCCTGCTCCAGCGCGGACAGGGCCGTACCGTCGCGCAGCTCCGCGCCGGCGTGCACCGCCTGTTCTACAAGGTAGGCATCAAAACGGTCGCGCATCACCATGCCGATGGGCACCGGCAGCCGGCAGGCGACTTCCATTGTCCTGGCGTGCACCAGGACTGTGTCCGCGGTTGTCTCCATGGGAAACGCAGCCACAAGTGGTGAGGCAGTATGCGCGCGAGCGGTAATACCGCCACCGCACGGTTTATAACGGGGGATTCGCGCTTTCTCCAGCAGCAGCACACGAGCACCGTCCTGCGCGAGGACGTGCGCCGCGCTGGCGCCGGCTGGCCCGCCGCCGACCACTACCACGTCATAGGTTGGCGCCATTGGATTCGTAACCTTATCTGCTAGCACGCAACGTGGGCAGCCTCAACATCGTCCGGGGTTGCCGGATGCCGGAAATTCCATACATTGGCGGTCCCAGCTGCCGCGATTCGACTCAGTTTAGACCACAGCATTTGCCGGTGGTACGGTATACGGAAGAAAGTTTAGTCGCGGAATACGCACGATTGAGCCGTTCCTCTGAATCCACGCTGGTTGATTGGTATTACGTAACTGCCGGCCCTTGAAATGTCGCAGGCGGAGGGTACGCAATGTGGAGTAGCTCCGCGCAGACTACGGGCCTCATGACCGACTTGTACCACCCAGACGCCGCCTACATCAGTTGGCGGACCGGACACAATGAGATAGTCACATTCGACCTCTACGCTCGGGCAGCGCCGTTTGACAATGCGTACCTTCTGGTGGCCGGTCTGGAGCTAGCGCTTGCTTTCGTCCGTTCCTTTCAGTATACGGATGGCGATGTAGCCTACCTGCGCCAAATCCGAGATTACGACGATAACTTCTTAAGGGAACTCCTCGAGCTACGCTTCACAGGCGAGATACTGGCAATGTCGGAGGGCACGATTTCCTTCCCGAACGAGCCGTTGGTACGCGTAACAGCTCCTTTTCGAGAGGCCCTGTTACTCGAATCGGGTCTGCTACATTTCATCAGCGTGTCGACGCTGATCGCGACCAAGGCCGCCAGGATCGTGCATGCCGCTCGGGGCCGGCCAGTCTCCGAGTTCGCGTTCCGCCGTGTGCAGGAGCCATTCATCGCGGCGCGCGCGGCCTCAATCGGGGGCTGTGCCACCACGTCGTTCGTGGCGGCGGCCAAGGCCTACCGACTGCGTGCAACCGGCACTATCCCACACGCGGTTGTACAGCTCTTCGAGTCGGAGCATGAGGCCTTCGAAGCGGTCGCTGCGAGCTTCAACCGCTACACTTTTTTGCTCGACACCTACAATGTTGAAGAGGCAATTCACACCGCGGTAGCAGTGGCGCGTGACGCGCAGCAGCGGCTCGGCCACACCCTGGCCGCGGTCCGTCTCGACAGCGGCGATCTGCTTGCATTGAGTAAATATTGCAGGGACGTGCTTAATGCGTCAGGGCTCGGCGACGTGCGGGTCCTGGCGAGTGGCGATCTCGACGAGTACAGAATCGCGGAGCTGGTTGAGCAAGGCGCGCCCATCGACTCCTTTGGCGTCGGCACTGCCTTCGCAGGGGGCGCGCTCGGCGGCGTCTACAAAGTGGTATGGCTCGAGGAGGAACTCGCCGGCGGCGAAGGCAAGATCAAACTGGCTGGCGAGAAGACTACTTGGCCAGGCCGGAAGGAAGTCTATCGAATCGGCGCCTTCACGGAGGACGTTATCCAGCTCGAGAGTGAGCCGCCTCCCGCTGATGGCACGAGGCTGCTCCGGCCCGTGATGCGCGGCGGCATGCCGCTACCTGGCAGCGAGCCCCCAATCTCGGAGATCTGGGAGCTGGCTCAACAGAACATTTCACGCTTACCGGAGAAATACAAGGCGATTCGCAATCCAGATACGTATCCTGTTCACTTCAGTCCGGGATTGCAGGAGCTGAGACAACGCACAAGCGCGCACTACTTGGATGATGGTGTCGTAGTGCGCCTTGAGTAGACTTCTTACAGCTTGACCTTGCCGAGCTCTTCCTCAAGGCGGCGAACAACCGTGCGCAGCACTTTGATGCGGCCGAAACGCTTGTCCTCGGACTCGACGATTGTCCATGGCGCGGCGGGGGTAGAGGTGCGGAGCAGCATCTCGTCGGCAGCTTGTTCATAGAGCGGCCACTTGTCTCGATTGCGCCAGTCTTCGGCAGTCAGCTTCCACGACTTGAACGAATCTGTCTGTCGCTCTTCAAAGCGTCGTAATTGCTCTTCGGGACTAATTTGAAGCCAGAACTTGCACATCACCGTGCCAAACGCAACCAGTTGCTGTTCGAACTCATTAATCTCAGCAAATGCACGCTGCCACTCATCCGGCCGAGCAAATCCCTCGACCCGCTCGACCAGCACCCTGCCGTACCAGGAGCGATCGAATATCGCCATCTGGCCGCGCGGGGGCAAGCGGCCCCAGAAGCGATAGAGGTAATGGTGCACCTTGTCGTCGCCCGAGGGCGCGGCGATTGGGTGGACAACATAGGAACGTGGATCAATCTCGGCCGTGATTCGGTGAATCGCGCCGCCCTTGCCTGCCGCGTCCCAGCCCTCAAACACCAACACGACTGGCCGTTTCTGCAGGTAGATCTGGTAGCCAAGCTGGTGCAGCTTCGCCTGAAGCAGTGCAAGATGCCCTTCGTACGTTTGCTCATCAAGTCGCTGGCTAAGATCAACTCGTGACAGAATGCCGGATGCGCTGCGAGTCACTGTTGAGGCTGCGACAATAGCTGTTCCAACCGGCGCTTGCGGGGCTTCCGCGGTTGCAACACTTGCACGGACTTGTTCCGGACCAAGTTCGGCACGATTGACGACGTTCGTCGACGAACCGCCCAGCGAATCTATCTGGTGGCGCATTGCCTGCCCAGCGTCGTCAAATTTATCGTCGGTTGCCTTGGCCGGCGCCGCCGGGTCGATTCCAAGCTTGTCTCCCAGCGCGTTCACCACTGTCTCCAGCATGGCTATCTGCGCGTAACGCCTATCGGTCGCGGAAAGTGCGATCCAGGGAGCGTATGGTGCGTCGGTACGTGCCATCAGGTCTTCAACGGCACCGAACACTCTGTTGTAGTGCTGCTGTTGCCAGCGATCCTCGTCCGTCACCTGCCAGGCGGTTACCGGGTCGGACTCCAGCTTGTGGAAGCGGCGCTGCTGCTCCCTCTTCGAGATGTGCAACCAGAGTTTGATGATCACCGCGCCGTCGTCGGCCATTTGATGCTCGAACGAGGCAATGTCCTCGCAGCGCTCGCGCCAGCCGGCCGCGTCAAGATCCTTGTGTGTCCTGGCAGCCAGCACCTCCCGATACCACGAACGATCAAAGATCGCGATCTGACCGTAGCTTGGAGTTTTGAGCCAAAACCGATGGAGCCACGGATACTGCGTCTCATACGTACGCGGCGGCGTCACAGTGTGGACACGGAGACCGCGAGGGTCGAGCTTGCGCATCAGTACGCCGATTGCGCCGATCTTGGACGTGCCGGCCCAACCTTCGAACACGATCACTACTGGAATATGCGTCTCCAGGAGTGCCTGCTCCATGTTGTACAACCGAGCCTGCAGCTCAGGGAGACGCCGACGATACTCCGCTTTCTCGATCCGCCGATCGAGGTCAATCTCACTTAGCATGAACCGTACCTTCTAGAGCGACTCCAGAACGCCATCCCCTGTAGTATGCGGGAATTAGCGTTGAGGCTGCTTCTCCTCCGGAACGGATGTCTGTTCGGATGCTGGTCCGGTCAGAATCTGATGGCCGTTGCGGGTGAGCACGTCGATTGCCTGGGTTAGGCGGTTCTGGTCCACGAACAGGTAGTCGGTGTCATACGTGTCGATGACAAAGATGCTCATGCCCGCTTCAGCCAGAGGCGCGGCGAATGCCGCCATTACCCCAACCGCGCTGTCCAGGGGAAACGGGCCCTCAACCTTGAGGCAGCGCCAACCCCTTTCGGCGAGCACATTGTCAGGCACTACCGATAGCAAACAGACGATGGAAAGCTCATTGTGTGTGCGAGTCACCGAGCTAAAGGATCCCTCGAGGGCCCAGGAAGGTACTGGAGCATCCGCGGCCAAGCGAGAAATGGCAAACACATCGTCAAGCAGCGAGAAGGCTAAAGTCCATGCCACGTATATTCTCCGGCTCACTTCTAACTATGTCGCGTTCAGAGTTTTAGCTGGTTATGATCCTACAACGGCAGCGCCTGGCCGGACGAACTGGTACGCCGCAATTGGGAGCTACTAGTCCCCTGCGGCGCAGCCAATCCCAGTAGGAGCCGGCGCCGCGATATTTGTGGAATGGATCCCACATGGACCCATCCGCGCAACAGGACGCTGCCACCGCGGACGATTGACCAGCACAAGGGTCTGCTCGGCATGCTGGGTAACCGTGTTGCGCCCCGAATTTGACGGCCGCCGATGCATACTGCTATTCTCACTGTCAGTCGGGGAATTGGGGCATTCCCTGAGTGTCGAAATGAAGCCTGGCACGGCCCGTCGCGTGACCATCATCCAGATGTGATCACGGCCAAGTGGCCGCCTCTTTGCCGGTAGTTCATCATTCGACACCGTAACAAGTCCGCGCTGCCGTCCCCGCATGCGAGCCCCACGGGCGACGGTTGGCACGCACCTCACCAGGCGGCGTGCGCGCATACCAGGTGTATTCGCGTTCGTGGTTCCATTGTGTGATCCGGGTAATGGCGTGCATTCACGCGCCACGATTCAGCGCACCATGGACCGTTCAGATTGGACCGCCGATATGACACAGGCCGTTACCGGGCAGCCGCATACTATTGTCCACGCCACTCCAGAGCGCATGGCGTTTGGGAGCCTCAAACCAATTTCACCCGACTACCCGACACTTGCCATAGATGAAGCCTTCAACTGGTCCGACGCGTTAAGCCCTCTGGAAAGCGGCACGTGGTACTTGGTGGTGTTCCGGTCCATCCGTAAAGAGTTTGCCAACACCCTGATGCTCACGGAGTACGACGATCGGGCACATCGTGAGGCGTTAGAGGGCGAGGGTTTACTGTTCTATTTTCAGGGCCAGCTCAACGGCAGACGCGAGTGTCTTTCCTTCTGCGTCTGGCAGAACCAGCAGCAGGCGCAAGCTGGAGCACGTTTACCGCTGCACCAAGCCGCCGCCAGCATCTCGGCAATAATGTATGACGAATATCATCTCGAGCGTTACCACATACGGAAGGAGCCTATAACAGGCGCTATTACTTTTGCACGAGTAACCGGCAAACCTGCGGATCACGGGTAGGAAAGTGTTCCGCCGGCGGTAGCTGATGTTGGAAGGCGGGCTACGCCAAACGCGGATCCTCCTCAACAGTATGGAGTGAGACCGATATGCTGGCGCGGTAAGGCCATGAAGGTTGCCGCAGCCGCCGACCTTGGAGTGTGAGCTCGGCCGTTACAGCCACCCTTCGATACGCTGCCGCTATACCCGATTCTCCCGAACGGTGGCGGCAAATGCCAGTGCCGCGGGCGACAACGTGCGGTTGCGGACGGTGACGAGGCGAAACGTGCGCCGTAAGTCGAGGTCTCTGACTGCCACGATAGCCAGCCGGCCTTCAGTCACGGCACGTTCGACCACCAGTCTGGAGAGGATAGCCAGGCCCAAACCGGCCTCGACGGCACGGGCTACTCCTTCGCCGCTTGGCAATTCCAGCACGGTCCGCGGTTGCACCCCGACCATTGATAACGCGGCTTCGGCCATGGCGCGGGTGCCTGATCCCTGCTCCCGCCAGATAAACGGGATGCCTGAGAGATCCTTGGCCTCGACCACGCCCCTGCCGGCGAACGGGTGATCGACCGGTGTTACCAGGCAAAGCGTGTCCGGCCGAAACGGCACAATCTCTAGCGCGGAATCATCCAAGGGTCCTTCCACCAGGGCCAGGCTGAGCTCTCCCGAGCGCATGCGCAGCGCAATCGCCGCGGTGTTGATTACGTCGACGTGCACATGTACATCGCGCCGACCAGCAGAAAAGCGCGCAAGCAACTCGGGCAGAACGTAGCTACCTATCGTCAGCGTGGCGCCAATGTACAGGTCGCCGCTGCGCGCCGCCGCGAACTCCTGCATCTCGCGGTCGATGGCTGCCATTCCGCCAAGCAGGTCGCGCGCCCGAGCGGCAAGGAAGTGCCCCGCGTCCGTGAGCACCGGATGCCGGCCAACCACATCCACCAACTTCATGCCATAGTGGCGCTCAAGTGCGCGCACCTGCTGGGTCACGCCAGGCTGTGTAAGGTGAAACTCCTCCGCCACACGCGTGAAATTCCCGAGTGCAGCCACGCGGACAAAGGTTTCCAGCTGAACGAGCGTCGCGGCCATACAAAGTTCCTCTTTGGATAATGCGTAGTAAATATGTTTGGACTTAGGATACAGCGCGGAGTAGTGTAGAGATAGAGGACGACGGGCATATCAATGAGGCGATGGAACGGCCCCGAATGAAACAGACATGAGTACGCTACTGGCAGCACAGAATCGAACGCGTGGTCTAGCAACAGCCGCGCCGCTGCACCTGCTGCAGACGGTCAAGCCGGTCATGCCGGGTATTGGTCTAGCGTTAGCCATCGCCGTTGCCGCGTCGCTAGTGGGTAGCTTTCTGCCCCTCGTGGGTGCCGCGGTGATTGCTATCGTACTCGGTGTTGTCGCCCGGCAACTCATCGGACTTGCCGATCGCTTTGCGGCCGGCGTCCGTTTCTCGAGCAGGACAATATTGCAGATGGCAATCGTGCTGCTGGGCACTGGCCTGAGCCTCAAGCAAGTCTGGACCACAGGATCTTCATCACTTATCGTGCTGCTAGGCACGCTGATTGTCGGAATCCCGGTGATGCTGGCGATCGGCCGCCTGCTGGGCATTGACCGCACGCTCGTTCGTCTCATTAGCGTGGGCACCGGTATCTGTGGCGCCTCCGCAATTGGTGCGCTGGCGCCAATTCTCGCCGCGGACGACGAAGTCATCGCATACGCCATCTCGACAGTATTCGTCTTTAACATCTCTGCGGTACTTCTCTTCCCACCAATCGGGCATTTGCTTGGTCTGTCTCAGTATGGATTCGGACTCTGGGCGGGTACCGCGGTCAATGACACCTCGTCAGTTGTCGCTGCCGGCTACGCTTTTGGCGCGGCGGCCGGCGCCTACGCGGTCACTGTGAAGCTCACTCGCACCGTCCTGATCGTGCCCGTGAGCCTGATCTTTGCCGCGGTGGCGGCACGCGAACGCCGCTCGGCATCGCGAGATGCCAAGTACCCAGTAGCACGTGTGGCTCTGCCGGTGTTCCTCCTGTGGTTCTTGCTGGCCAGTCTGCTGAACACCTTAGGCATCTTCGGAAAACTAGGCGGGAACCCATTCCCTTCACTCGGCACGTTCCTCATCGTCGTTGCCCTGGCAGGCGTGGGCCTCTCCGCCGATATGAAGGCAATTGCACGCACAGGCTTCCGCCCAATTGTGCTAGGAGCCACTGGGTGGATGATCCTTGCTACGATGAGCTTGCTGCTGCAATACCTGACTGGCCTCAGATGACTGTCGACGGAAGGGCTCGCCAACAGCGATACTAGGGTAGTCGATTCGTCGTCCCGGTCAGCTACGCCAGCATAACGACAATGGTGTGGCGGCCGCACAGCCATTTATTGACCGTGCAGGACGGCATGCGCCCTATGCGGAAGGGGAGTTAGATGGCCAGAATCAAGATAGCTTACGTCGGTGGGGGTAGTTCTCGCGCCCCCGGCACTGTGGCATCGTTCGTCTATCAAGGCGCGAACTTCGAGGGCTCCGAGCTGGTGCTTATCGATCTTGATCAAGAGCGACTGGACATCGTCGAGACCATCGGCCAGAAGATGGCGCGCAACGCCGGCATCGATCTGCGCATCAGCTCCACGACCAACCGGCGGTCAGGCCTGACCGATTGCGATGCCGTGCTTACCAGCTTCCGGCCAGGCGGCTTCGAGGCCCGGTATCTCGACGAGAGCATCCCGCTGAAGCACGGCGTGATCGGGCAGGAGACGCAAGGCCCCGGTGGCTTCTTCATGGCGCTCCGCTCGATCAACGTGATGCAGGGAATCGTGCAGGACATGGAGGCGGTCTGTCCCAAAGCCCGCCTCGTCAACTACACCAACCCGATCAATATCGTGTCGGAAGCAATTTCTCACCACTCCAGCATTCCAATCGTGTCGCTCTGTGAAGGTCCGCTCCTCTATCCTCAGCGGGTGCTCCGAGCAGCCGGTATTGACCCAAGTCAGGCTGATATTGTCGCCATCGGCGTGAACCACGGATCCTGGAGTGTCCGTCACGAGATTGACGGAGAAGATGTGATGCCGAACGTCGTCGCCGCATACGAGCAGCGGCGCGACGACCCGAACCTGACCAAATTGCAACGACGCATGCTGCATCTCGCGGCGACCATGGGCTCACTGCCGTCGGAGTACTTTCAGTATTACTACTTCAAAGATGAGATCCTTGCCGAGCTTCAGGCTAAGCCGACAACCCGCGCGCAGGACATCATGGCGTCCGTGCCCGACTACTGGACCCATTACCGCGCCCAGGCGGCGAGCGAGAATCCAACGCTGGATCCGGCTCGGTCACGAGGCGGCATCCACGAGCTGGAACTTGCGATAGACGTTATGGATGCGCTGTATAACGACCGGAAGGAAGTGCTACCGGTTAATGTCCCGAACCGCGGCGCCATTCCAGGACTACCCGACGACCTTATAGTCGAGGTTCCAGGATATATCGATCGCACAGGTATCGTGCCGTTGTCGCATGGTCCGTTGCCCCGTCACCTGGCCGGACTTGTAGGGGCGCTGGGCGAATATCAGGCTGTAGCGGGTGAGGCGGCGTGGACCGGCACCCGCGTCGACGCCATCCGGGCCCTTGCCGCCAACCCGCTCGTGATGTCGTTACACAAGGCCGAAGTTATCTACGATGAGATGGCCGCGGCATTGCGACACTACTTGCCTGAACGGCTGCTGCGCTGATACCGCTTACTTTGGTTTGAATTGCTGTTCCCAATGCTGGGGATAGCCCTGCGTTGGGAAACAGTGGAAGGGTCTGGCTCAGGAAACAGCGTGACGATGTGCCTTGAAAATCGGAAATCAGTGTCGCCGCCAATGTATGCCAGGCTTGCAATGCGTTTGAGGAAGAGGAGCCGCTCGTGACATACGTCCTGGGGGTGGACGGCGGAAATTCGAAAACCGTCGCCGTCATCGCCCGTCAAGACGGCACTATTATCGGGGCCGGCCGCGGTGGCTGTACGGATATCTATGGTTCTTTCACCGGGCTACCGGCTGAATTGGCAGAGTCCGCGGCGCTTACTGCGCTCAAAGACATACTAGAGGCCACGCTCAGGAGCGCCGGCGTATCGGCCCACGACATTGTGGCAGGTGGCTTCAGCTTGGCTGGGGCAGACTGGCCGGAAGACTACAGCTTTTTGCATGCAGCGCTCCGCCAGCTCGGGTACGGCGGCGCAAACGTGATCGTAAACGATGCGCTTGGCGCCCTGCGTGCCGGATCGCCTGACGGTACCGGCATTTCCGTGGTCTGCGGCACAGGGGCCGCAATCGGCGCACGCGCGGCCGACGGGCGGTTCTGGCACGGAAGTCACTGGCTTGATGCAATGGGTGGTCATGTCATGGCGCGAAGCGCACTCAAGGCAGTCTACCGCGCCGATCTTGGTATCGACCCACCAACGTCGCTTACACTTCGCATCATGGCGCTGCTCGATTTGCCTGGTGTGGAGTCAATTGTGCATGTGTTCTCGGCCAGACTAGGGTCGTCGGGCCGAGACCTTGGCCGGATTACGCCCATCGTGCTCGATGAGGCGTCGAGCGGCGACACCGCGGCGTTGAACATCGTGCACGATCATGCGGCAAAGCTTGGCGAGTATGCGCTTGCCGTGGGCCGGAGGGTCGGGCTGGTTGACGGCGCACAGACATTGGTGCTGGCTGGAGGCGTATTCAGGCATCCATCCACGGTGTACAGCGAGGCTATTACCGGACGGGTGCGCGAGGGCCTTCCAGAGGTCGACACGATAGTAAGTCGGTCCGAACCCGTTGCGGGCGCGACCTTACTTGGGTTAGAAGCTGCCGGAGTACCCATAACCGGCGAGATCATTCGGCGGGTGTGCGCCACCTTGCCCGACGGAGAAATCTTCGTTGCGTGAGAGGCGGTGAGCCGGCGCCCATGCACGTGGGCCGCAGGGCGACGCGATAGCTCGCAGCATGCACGACCTCGAGCCGGACACCAGCATTGAGCTCGGATAAACGTGAGTAAGCATGCCGTCGACCGTGCTGCAAGGTCTGGCAGTCACGTCGCACGCCGTGGGTGAGCTGAGCAGAGTCACGTTTGACATGGTGCGGACCTGAGCCGGCCGGCGACAACAAACTGAAGAACCCGCCCAATTGTCTCTAGTGTCCGATACCGTTCCCTTATCGGACGTCAGCATTACAGCCCTCGGGTTGCGCGCTAGCCAAAGACGTTGTTGCTCGGCAAGTCTCCGAATAGCAACGGCTTCAGAACGGACGCTTCGCATTGGCTCACCAGGCGGCAATTCGCCGTCGTGTATCCTGGACCTCCGCGCGGGCCCATTTATTGCTTCGGCAAGCATACTGCGGCTATATCAGTCGCGACGGAATGTCATGGGATTCCGAGGGCATACAGAGCATGCCACTAGCGTTGCTTAACCCGTTCGAGCATTTCAGCCAAGAAGTCGAGCGTACCAGCGGGGCCACGCAAATGCAGCCAGATTGGTCCCTGCTGCGGCTCGAAGATCAGCTCGAAGGTGAACAAGGAGCAGCAGGCGCGTTCCCGCATGATAAAGGCGAGAAGCCGCGACGCACTGTGCTTAGTCCCCCGAAACCGCAGCGCATAGCCATCGGAGAGTTGCCGCACTTCTTGCCGCCCCTCGAGAAGGCGTGCGATCTCGTCGCTGCGCCGCCGTAGGTCCTCATCGCCGAGTGTGCAGGCGATGGGCAATTCAAGCAGTGGCTGGTCGACGTTCGTCTGGTTCATGCGAATTTGCCCTCTCTCCGGCTCAGATATGGATTCGCTTGATAGCCCACCCTCTTCTGCGTACCGTACAACTTAAAGTGAGCTTGAAGTCAAGTGGTTCATTAGCGTGGCAAAAATGCTGAGCCAACCCTCACCGCCGAGCATTGAGCGCATCCGCCAGGCCGTCGCCGAGCAGGCTGAAAGCCAGACCCGTGTACAGCACGGCTATGCCCGGGAATGTGCTGATCCACCAGCCCATGTAGATGAACGAACGGCCTTCGTTGATCATGTAGCCCCAGTCCAGCGTAGGTGGCTGAGCGCCCAGCCCCAGGAAGCTGAGCGCGGAGATTGCCAGGATCACCTGGCAGACGTCGACCACGGCCACCACGGCCACCGCGGCGACATTAGGCAGGACATGGCGAAACAAGATGCGGCTCGACGGCAGTCCGACCGCGCGGCACGCCTCCACGAAGTCGCGCTCACGCAGACTCAATACCTGGCTGTGAATGAGCCGGGCATAGGTCGTCCAATCCACGACAGCGATCGCTACGATGATCGTGAGCGATCCGGGCCCCCGCACGGCGAGGACGGCAATGACAAGCACGATAGACGGGAAGGAAATCACTACGTCGACCGTGCGCATCAGCACAGTTTCGATAATTCCGCCAAAGAAGCCCGCGACCAGGCCGACTAACGACCCGATTAGCAGCGGAGCGTAGCAGCGTCAACGTAGTCTGCCTTTGGCTAGAGTCGGAGTTCCGGAGACCTGGGATCGTGGCGGCACTTGAGCGCGATCGTCGTCGGCCGATTACATTCGAATCAGCATCACAGCGCGACGTACTGCCGCCGCAAAAGGTCCGGCAACAGTATCCGCTGCACGCATCAGGACGCGCATTTCTGCCAGGGGGGAAGCTCATTAAACTGCGTCTATCCGGCGAGCACAATGTACACGTTCCGCCTCCGGCCGCAATGGGAGTGCAATTGACGTCTGCTCCATGCGATTGCTATACTCGCCCCGGAGTCGAGGCAAGGATCTCCATCACACTTGCCGGGCAGACAGGGGAAAGATAGTGTCTCGTGATCCAGATCCGGCGGTGATAGGCTCGCGCGTCGAAGACCTCGACACTCCCTGCCTCGTCCTCGATCTCGATAAGGCGGAGCGGAACCTGGATGCCATGGCCCGTGCATTCGTCGGCACGCACGTGTCTGTGCGGCCGCACACCAAAACGCACAAATCACCCCGTCTGGCCCTTATGCAGCTCCAGCGAGGCGCCATCGGTGTCTGCTGCGCCAAGTTAGGCGAAGCCGAGGTGATGGCCGGCAGTGGCATCACCGAAATCCTGATAACTACCGAGCTGGCGGGTCCGCCGAAGCTCCGCCGTCTGATTGGCCTTGCACGGCAAACCCGCGTGATCACTGTCGTCGACGACGCGATTGCTGCTGAGCAGATCTCGGAAGCGGCCGTCGCCGCCAAGCTGCGGGTTCGCTGCCTTGTAGACCTTGACATAGGCACGAACCGTACCGGCGTCGCGCCCGGCGAGCCTGCCATCGAACTGGCACTCAAGGTAGCGCGCATGCCTGGCCTGGACCTTGTTGGGCTGCAAGGCTACGAAGGGCACCTCCAGCATGTGGTCGAAGTGGATGAACGCCGTGACCAACACGGAGCCGCTGTGTCGCTGCTCACGCAGACCGCGGAGCGCCTACGCGAGATGGGCCTGAACACAGAGATCGTCAGCACCGCGGGCACCGGCACGTGCAATATGGCGGCGCGTCACTCGGCCGTCACAGAGGTGCAGCCGGGCTCGTACGTGGTAATGGATACGGACTATGGCCGCGTGCACGGTATCGGGTTCGAGCACTCGCTTATGGTCCTTTCGAGTGTGGTCAGTAAACGGAATAACGGCGTGACCGTGGACGCCGGTTTTAAGGCTCTTAGCATCGACTCCGGTCCAGCAGTTCCCAAGGATCTTGACGCACACTACGCGCCGCGTGGCGACGAGCATGGCCTGGTGAGCTTCGAGAACGGGAACCCTTTAGCTGTCGGCGACCGAGTCTCGCTCATTCCCAGTCATTGCGACACAACGATAAATCTCCATGATCAGTACTATGTGACTCGCGGAGATCGGGTCGTCGCCATTTGGCCAATAGCCACCCGTGGGCGCCTGCAATAAAAATCGCTTGATCGAGCCACTGGCGCATTAACACTCTCGTACGTACCATGGGTGTGTTCGATGTCCATGGTGCGAATACGATGACGACGAGACTGCACAGGAAACGAACAGTCCTTCAAGTCGCTCTGTTGGCCGGCATTCTGGTGCTCCTGGTCGCGGGCTCGGTTGCACGATCTCTCGCGTCAAGCACAACCAATGGTCGCGCAAGCTCAGCGTTGGCTGCCGCGCAGGATTCCGCTCCCCAGCTCATGGCATCCGGAATTGGGCCACAGGTCGACACTTCAAACGCGGACCTCTACGTCAACCGCTTCATCAAGCGAGTCGTTGAGACCGGCGATCGGCATGTGATGGCGAGCGGCTCGTGGTGGGGTCCGCCCGCTCAATTCGCGCAAAACCAGCTCTGGGTTGTCGCCAAAGACGTCCAACCGGGCAAAGCCTACGAGCCCAGATCGCTAATCTCAGGGACGTATACGTGCCTGGAACCAGGTAAGGTAGCCGGTCACGGGATTGTTTCGAACACGCTTGACTACCCGACAATGAACTTCAATCTGGCCAGTCACCCGGCCGCGACCCTCGGACCGTCCGGTGCGAACACGCTCGAACAGTTCCACACGCTCACCGTGCGAGCGCTGCAGGGCGGCTCCATTGAGGAGCGGTATCGCTGCCTTACCCGGGAGACTGCTGCCAATCCATTCCACGAGGCGAACGTTCCCTCGCGCATGGGCAACACGACTCGCACGAACTTCGACGCGATGATCTGGTTCGGCAAAGTCGGATCGCGCCAATCTACGAACCAGCTGCAGACAGGCAATCACCTTGGTCTGCCTACGACACGAGCAAGTCTGATGGATGCGCATGCCTGGTACACAGGTGGGGTCGAGTACGCCTATAGCGTCCCATTAAACGCGGCGGACCTGTTTGGCAAGACCGTCTCCGGAGTGATCACCGTGCAGGGATTCGCACTGGCCTGTCGCAAACCGGCCTGCTCGCACACCGACGCAACGCCGATCGACGTCTACCATCATGCGCTCAAGATCGATGTGAATGACAAGGATTATTGGGTCGCGCCGACATACATGCACATGGCAGCGGGCAAACCCCTTCCCGCCTCCTTAAGCCAGAAGAGTTTGGTGACGTTCAAGCTGGATACGAGGCTGCTCGCGGATGGTTGGCACATCCTGTCGTACCACATGCACGTAATCGATCACCGGTTCAAGGCCGGCTTCGATGGCAAGCAGCTGGCCGCGGAGGTCAAGCTGCCAATCTGCGTCGACAACCATCACC
>JAQBPC010000058.1 GCA_028287725.1 Chloroflexota bacterium
AATCGGGCATTCCAAGTATCGATACGCCATCGGTGTCGCCGAGCCCTATAGGGCTGGATTTCGGACCAGCTCGACTCGGCTTGAGGGTCGTTCGCGCCGGTCTTCAGTGCACCATACAGGACGATGGGCGGTATGGTCTGGCGTCACTCGGCTACGCGACGGCGGGTGCCCTCGATAGGCATGCACTCCGGCTGGCAAACCGCTTGGTCGGGAATCCGCCAGGATCCGCTTGCATCGAGCTCGCGGTTGATGGAGGCGAATTCGAAGCCGTCAGCGACTGTGTCATCGCCGTAACGGGCGCCGACCTCGGTCCAGCGATCGACGGAATGCCGATTACTACGTGCCGGGCAGCGTGGCTTCGGACAGGAATGCGCCTGAGCTTTGACAGGCCCCGGCCTGGCATGCGCGCGTATCTTGCTGTCGCAGGCGGCTTCGCCACTCCCATCGTGTTAGGTAGCCGATCAACAGACCTGCTCGCGGGTATCGGCGGGCTGGATGGGCGCGCGCTTCGAGCCGGCGACGTCCTGCCACTGCTCCGCTCTGTCGAGCATTCCACGGTTGGTTTCACCTGTGAGCCGCTCGCGATACCAGGCCATGAGAGCGAGATCGTTCTGCGGACGGTATGGGGACCGCAAGCCAATTGGTTTGACCAGCACATGCGCAACCTATTTACGCAGGCCACATTTGTGGTCTCGCCAAGAAGCGATCGAACCGGGTTACGGCTGTCCGGATCTGCGATACAGGTGACCAACACGAGTGATCTTGCATCCGAAGGCGGCGTTCCCGGGGTGGTGCAAATACCGCCGGATGGCCAGCCAATCATCCTGCTCGCGGATAGCCGCGGCGTTGGCGGCTATCCCAAGCTGGCCACAGTCATTGGCGCGGACCTCTCGCGCCTGGCATATGCCGCGCCAGGAATGCGCGTCAGATTCGAATCGACGACCGTCCAGGACGCCTCGATTGCGACCCGCAATGCCATGGCAGCCATTGCCAACACGCCGCTGCGCCCCGTACCTGAACTCGACGTCCGATGCTTGCAAGAGTCACTTGCTTGGCCCGACGAGCGAAGCTGGCTGTGTCCTCGCACTTTTGCCTGCGCAGTCTCTCAGCGATGCAGCAGCGGGCCAATTGAGTCGGAGCACGATACGCAACCTGGCTGAGAATAATCAGTCAGGAGGGAGTGGGAACCAGAGCCGGAAAAGGCTGCCTTTCGCGGAGCTCGCCTCTAATTCAAGTCCGCCACCCATTACCGATGCAATTGTTCGGCCAAGGTACAGGCCAACGCCTATGCCTTTAGGTGTACGCCGTGACGACGTACCCGGCAGCCAGCCAAAGCGCGTGAAGAGGTACCGGCGACTCTGTGACGGGATGCCGGATCCGTGATCATGGACGCGGATCACGGCGGAATGGTCCTCAACGGACCAGGCTACGGTGACATGGCTGCCATCATCCGAGTAACGGACCGCGTTATCCAATAGGTTTCCAATTATTTCAGTAGCGCGAACCGGATCGACGATGGCGGTCAGATCATCGGGACCGGTAACGCTGATATTCCGTTCGCGAACGACCCGGGACGCGCTCTTGATTGAGCGCTCAACCAGGCTGCGCACCGTCACAGGTTGAGGGTTCACGCTTAGTCCACCCGCATCGAGAAGGCTAAGCAACCGCAAATTGTCGATCACCTGCTCCTGACGTTCTGCGGAAGCTACCTCGTCCACGGCGATGCTTTCAATGCTGGTGGGCTCGGCCTGGTCAGCAGTCATATCGGCGACGGACTGCTCGTCGCTGTCGGCAGCAATGGGATCATTCACCCATAACGCGTCAGTGGCCTCATTGGCGCGATCCAAGGCGGCACGATAGAGTCGTGCGTTTCGCAGCGCCTGCGTGGCACGGTCGGCAAAGCGAAAGGTTAGGTCGGTCTGCCGTGCTGTGAAGGCATTCGACGTGAATGAAGCAAGGCACAGGCAAGCCAGCATGACGCCATCGGACATAAGCGGCGCGATAATCGCACTGCGGATCCGATGCTCGCCCGCCCAAAGCGGGAAGTCGTGCCACACCGGCGATGCGGCAGTGTCGGTGATCCGCAAAGCCATCCCGTCGAGCGCTTGGAGCGCGGCGCCACCTGATCCCTCGAGATCGATGACTGGTGTCCCTGGGTGCAGTGCCTCAGCGCCTCGTCCAGCTACGAACCGCGCCCATGTCCCGTCACAAATGAGCATCAAGGCGTGGTCATATTGGATCAATGTCGCAACTTGTTCCAGGACAATCTCATGCACGGCTGCAGGCTCTAAGACACTTGAAAGCATAGCTCCCGCACGCGCCAGGGCCTCGGCCTCACTAGCTCGAGCCTCAAGCTCTTCTGCAACGCGAGCGCGCTCAATCGCAAGAGCCGCTTGTCGTGCCAGTGTGATAAGCGTTCCTGCCTCCTCTGGGCCAAAGGTCCGTCCAGAGTAGAGGTTGTCAACCGTCAGCAGCCCTTCGATTCGGTCGTTCGCGCGTAATACCACAAGCAAGGTCTCGCGAACTGGACCATCGAGGAATGGCCGAAAATAGGATGGAGCCTTACCTTTTGTATCTGGAATGTAATAGCTCTCCAGGTCATGCACGAATAATGCCTGGTACGCGGGAAGTTCGAGGAATGGGCTGCCGGCAGCCATACTGACCGTCATCGGATACTCAGGTACGTTATAGACCCTTCCCTGCGCGTCGGTGCTGACGATGCTTCGAAGGGACGCTGCATTACTATCGAATAGGGCGATATTGACGCGATCGAAGCCCAGGTTGGCGCGAATCACCTCAGCGGTCACCGTGAGAACGTCAATCAGACTGCGAGCTGCCGCAAGCCGCTGCCCAGCCCGATGCAGAATCTGTTGCTCGCGGGCTTTTTGGCTTATCAGCGAACGCGTAGTTCGCTCGGCCAGTTTGAGCCGGAGCACGGACTGTACGGCATAGCGCGCGGCTTGCAGATTGAGAGGAGTGCTGAGCACATCGTCGGCGCCGGACTCAAGTAGCGCCGCGGTTTCCGAGGCGGGGGCGACAGCCAGGAGCGCCATAGTGCCGCGCACAGGATGGCCCTGGAGCGTATTGAGGAGGGACCCAACCTCGGGTCCCGACAAGGCGACAAGCATTAAATCAGGGACGCCAGCTTCTACAGCCGCGATGGCCGCACTTGCGCTGCCGGCTTCCCGAACGGCATACCCATCTTCTTGCAGGGTACGCACTATCTGCAAACTGAGTCCCTGGTCCGCCACGACGGCAAGAATCTCGGTTTGATGAGAAGGCCTCGGCGCCTGATCTGTCAATTGAATGCAACCCTTAACAGATACTACAACGACCGCTTTCGGCGGGTAGGGTACCATTCTACACCGGGCACGTGTGCCAGTGTGGCTAATGGTTACCTATTACATGCCCTAAGTATCGCTAAGGGGCGTCCGCATAGCACTACCCGAATAGGTAGTACCTGATTGGCCAGACCGGTGTGGGAGAGAATTGTAAACCACTGCTGTAGTCACGGCCACGCTTCCATCCTCAGCGACGTGCTGTAGACGGCAGGTTTATCACACTCGGGAGCCGTGCGTGACATGCCAGGGCATGGCACTCAATTAAGCGCGGGTGACGGCCTTGATGTGAGGCCTGTCAGTCACGCGCAAGGGGCAGACGGAGACGGAAGGTGCTGCCTTCAGAGCCGGTTGACTCGAGGTCCAGCTCGCCGCCCATCGCCGTAGCGAGGCCTTTGCCCAGATATAGACCCAGACCCGTGCCGACGCGCCCGGCACGCATACGGCTCCCAGGCACACGGCCAAATCGCGTAAAGAGGTGATCGCGACCGTTTGAAGGTACGCCTGGTCCGCGATCGAGCACACGAAGTGATCCAGTGTTGTCCTCCGGGCCCCACCATACGATTATTGGACTGCCTTCGGGCGAGTACTTCGCGGCGTTATCCATTAAGTTGGTAACGATTTGCAAGGCGCGGCCTGGATCGGCAAGGACCGCGAGATGCTCGGATCCCACCAGATCGATGCGCTGTCCGCGATAACTTGCCTGCACCTCTTCGGCGGCACGCTGAGCAATGGTCTTCAAATGAACCCGCTCAATTCGCGGTCCGACCTCGCCGCCTTCAACGCGGGTTAGCAGTAGTAAATCCTCTACCAGGCGTTGCTGCCGGCTGGCCGCCGCCGCAATCTTCTCAACCCATTCAAGGCGACTCTCATCCGTGCTGCCGTTCCAATGTGCTTGCAAGATCTCGGCGTAGCCAAGTATTGCCGTCAGCGGCGTTCGCAGCTCGTGGCTAACTGACTCCACGAATGAAGTTCTCAGCTGCATGAGCTCTTCAGAAGCGCGAGCTCGCTCGCGCTCCGCAACGTAGAGATTCGCGTTTCGCAATGCCTGCCCGATACGATCGCCAAAGGCCGCAGCCAGGCCGACTTGTCGTTGCGAATAGAAGTTCGCGGCAAAGCCGGCAATGACAAAAGTACCGACAACCTTGCCCTCGGCAGAAATTGGTACAGAAATGAGGCTGCGGAGTTGGTGCGGCGCCAGCCACGGCTCCTGATCGAGCCATCCGATATTCGCGTCAGTATCACGTATATAAACTGGCGGCCTGTTGTCCTCCGGTAGCCAGGACTTCATCGGCTCACCGAGAGGCCACAGTCGGGTGTCCGCCGGCACGCCAGGATCACCCCAGCTGGCGGCGACTGTCGCCCAGCCATCTCGGTACAACAATACGGCTGCCATATCGAAGGGTAAGGTCTTAGCGGCCTGTTCCAAAACCAGGTCATACAGCTGAGCCGGTTCCAACACGCTCGACAGCGTAGCACCAACCTGTGCCAAAACCTCTGCTTCTCGCGCGCGTGCCTCAAGCTCGTCCGCGAGCCGCGCGCGCTCGATCGCCAGGGCAACTTGCCTGCCCAGCGTCAGCAGCAACCCCGCGTCCTCAGGTCCGAACTTTCTCCCTGAGAGGAGGTTGTCGACCGTCACCAGGCCGACATCCTGATCACCTACCCGCAGAGCGACAAGCAACGTTTCGCCGACCGGGCCGTCTAGAAAGGGGCGAAAGTACGCCGGTGCTCTTCCGCCGGTGTCGGGGATGTAATATGTCTCTTGCCGGTCCACGAAGAGTGATTGATATGCTGGAAGCTCGAGCATCTGGCTTCCGGGAGACAGCACCACCGCTACAGGAGTATCTTGCGGCGAATATACTCGGCCCTGCGAGTCGGTACTCACGGCATATCGGAGCGTATAGGTGTCTTGCTCATACAGCGCGATGCTCACCCTGTCGAAACCTAGATTCGCGCGGAGGACCTCGGCGGTAACGGTCAGCACGTCCGACAGGCGCCTGCACGCCGCAAGTCGCTGACTCGCCCGCTGCAGGGATTGCTGATCGCGACTGCGCCTGCTCACCAGCTCGCGCGCCGTTCGCTCGGCCACCTTCATCCTCAGTAGGCTATGCACCTTTAGCCGAAGGCCCTGAGTGTTCAGCGGCATCGCTAACACATCGTCTGCACCGGCTTCCAGCAATGGCACGGCCTCGCCGCCCATGTCGAGGGCTAGCAGGGCGACGGCTGCCCGAACAGGGTGGTGATGAATGGATTGCAAGAAGGTAATTGCATCCGAGCCTGGAAAGCCAACGATCAGCAAATCCGGTATGTGAGCGTCGAGGGCCGAGAGCGTATCTGTCGACGCAACGCCCTCCAGGACCTTATACCCCTCGTCCTGCAAGGCGCGACATATCTGCAGTCGAGTCTGAGACTCAGCGTGAGCGACGAGTATGGTAGCGAGCAGAGCAGCAGATTGCATGACGCTGTTCACCAAGTCGGGCTCCACTGGCTGAATGTCTCGAAAGCCTCCGGTAGTCATAGCGCACACTACGGGTAAGGCCCTCGCTCACAATAATGACCATTCCGGTCAGCATTGTACACTATCAGTTGTGGTTGGTATACAAGGCTTTAAGGCACAATCTCGGACTAAAATCAATCAGATCGTGCGTGCCTTAATGCCACATTGTGCCGCCCGATGTCCCGTGATGTGCGCGCTGTCCCGGTTGAAAGACCAATAGAGTCGGCCCCGTGACGAAGAGATTCGTCTCGGGGCCGAAATAACCTGTATCCCGGATGATTACGCTTTTGGGCCGACCATATTCTCCGGCCGCACCCAAGCATCGAAGTCATCCGAGGTTACTAAACCAAGCGACATGGCAGCTTCCTTGAGAGTGCTCCCATCTTTGTGAGCCTTCTTGGCTACCTTAGCGGCGTTGTCATAGCCAATATGTGGATTCAGCGCCGTGACAAGCATCAGGCTATCCGACACATAGGCAGCAATCCTCGACTCTTCGGGCTGTATCCCGACGACGCAATGCTCGCGGAAGCTGCGGCAGGCATCCGCTAAGAGCCGCACGGAGTGCAAAAAGTTGTGAATGATCACCGTCTTAAATACGTTGAGCTCGAAGTTGCCGCTCGCGCCGCCAATATTTATCGCCACGTCATTGCCGAGCACCTGTGCACAGACCATCGTGACGGCCTCGCTCTGGGTTGGATTCACTTTGCCAGGCATAATTGAGCTTCCTGGCTCGTTCTCAGGAATGCTGATTTCGCCAATGCCGCACCGAGGGCCCGAAGCAAGCCAGCGCACGTCGTTTGCGATCTTGTTCATGGCACATGCCAGTGTCTTTATGGCGCCGTGCGCCTCCACCACCGCGTCATGGCTTGCCAATGCCTCAAACTTGTTTTCAGCTGTCACGAAGGGGAGTCCCGTAAGCTTGGCGATCGTCGCGGCGCTTCGCACCGCATATTCCTTGTGCGCATTCAAGCCAGTGCCGACCGCGGTACCGCCGAGTGCCAGCTCATACAGATGCGGCAATGTGTGGTCTATGGCGCGGAGTGCGTGGTCGAGCTGCGACACGTAGCCGGAGAACTCCTGTCCAAGCGTCAGGGGTGTCGCATCTTGCAGGTGGGTTCGACCAATCTTCACGATGTCTTTGAAGGCTTCGGACTTCTGGGCCAACGCATCTCGAAGGGCGATGACTTCCGGCTTCAGCAGTTGCTCGATCTGCTCCACCGCCGCGATGTGCATTGCGGTAGGAAACGTGTCATTTGAGGATTGGCTCTTGTTCACGTCGTCATTCGGATGGATCGGCATCTTCGATCCCATCGTGCCGCCCGCCAGCTCAATAGCGCGATTCGAGATAACCTCATTCGCGTTCATGTTGGTCTGCGTGCCGCTGCCTGTCTGCCAGACATGCAACGGGAAGTGGGCATCAAGGTCTCCAGCGATGACCTCATCAGCCGCCTGAACGATCAGGTCCAATTTCTCTTTAGGCATGAGGCCGAGATCGGCATTTGTCTGCGCCGCGGCCTTTTTAAGGATGCCCAGAGCACGAATAATCGGGCGAGAGAATCGGTCGTCGCCTATATCGAAGTACCGCAGTGATCGCTGGGTCTGCGCGCCCCAATACCGGTCCGCCTGGACCTGAATTTCACCCATGCTATCGCTCTCGGTACGCGTGGTACCGGCAGCCGTTGTGCTCATTCTTTCCTCCGAATGCGTGGTGTACACGCGGTGATTCGATTCGGGGCGGTGCGGCAGACCGTGGGGCAGCCGCTACCAAAGGCACCGCCGTGTGAACATGATTTCCACAGATCAGTATATCCTGCGCGCCGGCACCTACCGAGGGCAGCAGCCACGCATTTGTGCACCGCCGTTCCTGTTCGCACTGTACTCGCGCCGGCTTCACACCTGACATGTGGTCGGCAGCGGGGTGGACACGATTATTGGGCGTGTGGCCGACACCCTAACCAACTCAGGGAACGCGCGCCGGCATGCCGTACGAACCTAAGCAACGTGAAGGGCCAAGAACCAGGATCCGGCATGGCGCAGAAGTGCATGCTGTGGGCCCGCAAAAAGGTTGCGCACGAGGAGTCAGCGGGGAGCGCACTCAAGATAGAGACATAGCCAGCATTGTTATAGCCGGCGAAATCCGAATGGCAGCGGCGCCAGCCAAAATGGGTATGTCGACGTGATCGCGGCAGCGCCCGCACCTTCCGTTCTGGAAGGGGACGCTAAATTGCTATGTCGTGGCTACGTAAAATAGGGAGGAGAGAGACAATTGACGGGTCGAACTGCGTGCCGGCGCTACGACGCAACTCCTCGAACACCTCGTTACGATCGCGAGGCTGTCGATATGGTCGCCCGCTGCGCATTGCCTCGTAGGCATCGGCGAGTCCGACCAAGCGCGCGTGTAGGGGAATCGACGTACCAGCTAAACGGTCCGGATACCCGGTACCATCCCAACGCTCGTGGTGATGCCGAATAGCAGGCGCAACGCTGGATAGATTTGAAACCGATCGCACAATTCGCTCACCAACTGCAGGGTGGTGTCGGATCATGGCCCATTCTTCAGCGGATAGGGGGCCATCCTTCAAAAGAAGCGTGCCCGGAACACTGACCTTACCAATATCATGCAGCAAGGCAGCAATTTCGAGACTGACTAACTCATGCGCGGGAAGGCCAAGCGTCTGCCCAAGTGTTATCGCCAGCATCCGCACCATTTGAGAATGACGAGCCGTCGTCGAGTCATGGACGGCGAGCATCTGTAACATCGAATGTGCAGTGGTGTACATTGCATCCAAACTTGCCTCGGAGGCGTGCAGTACCGAGTCAACGCGGGCCGCGTATGACCGTGCTAAGGCAATGTACTCATGTTGGCTCGCAACATAGCCAAAATCGTAATAGAGTAGGAACGCGCCGCGCATGCCAGCCGCGCTATGGATTGGCGCAATTGCCACGCCTGGCTGCGCCAGGGCTTCACCGTGTTCAAGAACGGTGAGACATAGGCCGCGCCACGACTGATTACTGCAGCGCTCGCTGACGACCGTTCGCAGCTCACCTTGCGGCGGCGCCATGACAAGGCGTCCACCAATTCCGGCTGCCGCAGACTCGGCGACGATGCTTTGCAGGGTTACCAACAAAGCTGGGTCACGTTCCCAGAGAAGACCGCTGGGAGACCCAGCTTCGTTAGCCGGCGACAGCGCTGCGGAACGGAGCACGTGAACTGCCCTTCCCATAGAGTCGTGGCAATAAAGCGGTAGCGAATGCACGAAGATCTCGCGCCCGGATATCGGCAACCATGTCGGCGTCCTGCGGAGCAATACCGAATTTCAGTGCAGTTGCGCGAGGATTCTGAAGTAAGGCGCTACTAAAGGCCGAATCGACGGCAGCAGTCCCAATGAGGCGTTCGAAGCCTGCATGAAGTGTTGGATGAGGAGCCATTTCAATCCCTTACATCGCTGGTTTTGTCATTACGCTGTGATACGATGCGATTGGTCCATTAGCGCCGGATTTGGCCTAATTTAAGAGCGGGCCACCCGTAGCAGGAACGCCACCACACGTGTGGATCGCCTTGAGAGGGCCACTTATAGCAGGTACGCCACCAGCATGAGCAGTAGGTGCGGCAGTGTTGATAGCGGCCACGCAACCAGTGGTAATGGCAACCACGGCAACAAAGCGGCGAATTGCTCGGGTCATGGTTTTACTCCTAAGAATGTGACCAAGCCAAAACATTGACTCGCCACACATATTCGCTAGTATGTAGATGGGTATTTCGAAGGCCATAAGCAGCCTTTTGCAAC
>JAQBPC010000067.1 GCA_028287725.1 Chloroflexota bacterium
CAAACCGATGCCGAGGTCGCATGCGGCAAGGGCAGAGGCGGCGGACGCGCTGTCCGTCACAAGTGCGACGAATGCGCCTTGTGCCTGCCTGGCCCGTATTACCTCGACCGCGCTTTCTCCGTGGACGAGTGGTACGTGTGCGCGGCGGCTAACGGCCTCGGCCGCAGCGGCATCGCCAGCGCCCAACATACCGATCTTGACACCGTAGCTCTCGCAGGCCGCTACAAGGTCAGCGACTCCCGGCGCCAGCCGGGGACGTATTACGATGGACCCAAATACCTTGCCGGACGAGTTCTTTAGCACAAGTAGCTGCATTCCGTCGGCGTGATGCTCCGCAAGGCGAGATCCCTTGTCATGAACACCCATAGGGCCGAGAGTCCATCGCTGGCCATCCATGGCGGCCGAGGCAGTGGTCCCGTCAAACCGGCCGTCCTGCGCCTTCACCTGCGTACTTGAGCGGAAGGCCCCTCCCCAAGGAGACCCTGCCGCGGCAGCGATCGACGCCGCCCGAGCGAAAAGCTCGGCCGCGTCGAACGTGCCGTCGACAGGATTGGGGCTTCGGGTTTCGAACCCGTCGGTTAGAACGCGCGGACTGTCGATTAGCAGGAGATCTGGGAGCCGGATGTGGCGATCTGGGCGTGTGCCAACGACTGTTACGCCCCCGCGGATTGCGCGTGTGGCCGCACCTAAGTCAGCGGCATCCAAACCGATTAAAGCAGGACGGGCATTGACCAACACCAAAGCGCTGAGGGTACGGGTGAACGATCGCGTAAGCAGCGCCGTCAGGCCCGCGTAGACCAGCGAGACTGGTCCAAGGGCCTCAGTGTATCGAGAATACAATGATTGCCCAACGGGGGCAGGCCGTGGTTCGGGGATAAAGGCCTTTCCGGCGCGAAGCTCCAGCACGAATGGGCCGCCGAACAACCGAGCGCCCGCGGGGACCACTTCGCCAGGCGAGGCGCGATGGGGCAGCCCGTCACGACCAACTGCTATTCCGGTGCCTTCGATGACGTCCGCGACCAAGGGTACCCGCGCACCTGCCTCCAGACGCACAACCGTGCCGGGCTCAGAGGACGGCGCTTCGCCGAGACCCGCAACGTAGCGGCGCCAGGCGGCGCGCCTCGCCACTACCTTCGTCAGCAGCCTCAAAGACTCAGACCCGGTCACTGCCAGGCCCAAGGGGTTGCCTGAAAGCGCAAGGCTGACGATCGCTGCTCCCTGGAACAGCAAGTCAGCGGCGTTTTGGCCGAAGATGGAGCGCAGACCATTGCGGGTAGCCGGATACCCTTGCAACACACCAAGGGTCGATGCTACCACTGCCGGCGCGGAACCGCTGACCGGAGGTGCAGTGGAGTTGGCCAATCTGCGAACGGCGAGCAGGGTTAGGCCCGCGGCTGCTCCAACGGTGCGCGCTGCGCTCTGAATTAGCGGTGCAGGGTCCAGGGGATGGCTGGGACGATCCTCGCCCGGAAGCTCCGGCAGCTCAATGTCCAGGACCGTGGAAATCAGGTCTTCGAGCTGGACATGGTTCTCATCATACTCCACGAGCACGCGGCCCGTTAGTGGGCTCGCCTTTGCGCGCACAGTTGTGAATCGTTCCAGGCGCTCTACTACTATGCGAGCAAGCTTTGGGTCGCGATCGAGACCGCGCACGGCGATGCGAGCTCGGCCACGCAGCTCGCGAAATGCGGACGGCTGGGTTGCAGCGGATTGGGCTGGTGGCGCCGCGTCGACTGGCGGATAGCTAGGCTCCAACCGGCGTGCTCGTGCCAGAATTGTGGCAGAATTGGTTGTGCTGGAATCATAGAGGACCAGCACATTCCCGGTGATGGCGTTGACCTGGGCGCGCTGGACACCGGCAATTGAACGTAAGTCGCGCTCAAGCGGACGAGGATCGCAGCCTTCCCATGAAGGTATGTGAAAGCGCATGCGCCCAGTTAATTCATGAAGAAGACGCGGCTCTTCCGCGATCGCGACGTCCAATGTTATTCCCCCGTTCGCCTGGGTGCTTGGCGTAGAACCTCGACTCACGATCGCGGCAATGGCTGACAGAGGCGCCTGAAAACGGCGCCTCCACGTGTATCAGGACACATCAGCATATAGCCGGCCGGTCCATCGGCGATACCAGCCAGGTCAACCAGCGTACTCGTATACCGGGCACTGAGTCGGGCAACAGAATATCTGGATAATGGTTACGAGTCAGGCTTGTTCGATTCGCCCTTCCCCCCATTTCGAATGTGCTGCGCCTCGGCCCACATGTCCTCGCCTTCTTCGCGCGCCCGAGCGACGGCTTTACGCAAACGCTGACCTACTTCGGACGCAAGTTGCCCGACTCGCTCACCTAGCTGATCTACCTTCTCCTCGGCTCGCGCCATCACGGGTTCGCCTGGAGCAGGCTCGCTGGATTTGTCAGAGGAATCCTGAGGCTGAGAATCACCGTTCATTACACCGAATCTCCAGCAGACGCCGGCGTGTCCGAGGACCCGCTTGCTGGAGGCTCACTCGAAGGCGCCGCGCGGTGAGCTCTTGCCCCCCGTGACCTTGCCGCCTGGCTGTTGGCGGGCGCTTCGGGCGACGTGCCGGTAGCAGTCTCCGCCGCGCCGCCCGCGGCCGAAGCTGCCCCTTGGACACCACGGCCAACCCCTTGCGTAAACGAGCCGAGCGCATCGCCCGTTTTGAGTATTCCCGCCATGCCGAGGACCGCGCCACGGCGCATAATTCGGCGCGCTCGAGGCGAGGCTACAGCGGCGGTTACCGCCACTGCGACAGCGACCTCCGGCTCCAAATAGTCTTCTACGGCCATTTCACCCCTCCACAAATGGCTACAGTTCGCGGCCGCGTTATCCGCGATAACGCACATGGTTACCGCGCACGGTCGCTTGTTGCAGCCCAAATCCCAGGCCTCCGCCGCATCCCTCGGGGAAGCGCCTGTAGGGAATATAGTATGACCGGCATCCCTAAATGTCTATGCTGGGCGTCTACGGGCTGCGCACGGTCTCGGCCGGCCGAGCGTCACTACGCGCCTACACGACACGTACGTGGTCAGGTTTGTCGAATGTGGCCATCAGGTCGGCGTTCCGTCAACTCGCCAGGCAAAGTGCTGGGTGGCGCACAGGCGCTACAAGGTTTGTCTGCCGAGGGTCTCCGGTGCAGACGATCGTTGAACTGCGGGAGACCATTGACAGTGCACTTGCGCGCGGGGCACGTTCAGTATTCACCCTGCCCGCGATTGCGCGGCGGCATGCTACGCATAGGGAAACGCTCTCGAATTCGAGCCGGATACACCGGCGAAATCACAGGCCGTTTCTCTTAACAAGCTTTTAATGTTCACATAACTCGCACTTAAAACTGCTCATCTATGCTCTACTTAGGACAAACTACCGCGCAAGGATGATCAAGGGTGATCGGGAGGATATATGAGTGATGTTCTGGCAGCAGACATCCAACTAGTTCATCTGCTACCAGGACGGATGCGCGTGCATCTCACGGGATTTGCGCAGCGCACGCTAGAGTGCGTAGAGACCGAGATGCGGGGTCTCAGCGGCATCTCACGAGTGCGCTTTGACCCGTTCACGTCCAACCTGCTGGTCCATTTCGACCCTACGCAAATCGATGAACGGGCCGCCCTCACGCATCTACGCAGTCTATTGCTGCCCAACACTCTTCCCGTGGCTGACTCTCCTCCCCCCCAAAAACACAGTGCGTACAGCTCGAGCGGCAAACCGGCGCGCCATCTTACGCAAGCCCCACTGCTGACGCAGGCTACCCCGCCGAGCCCTTATGTTTGTAGCATTTGCTCAAGTGTGCAAATAACCAGAGTTGCTATCCCGCCGGTAAAAGCGCCGACGTTCGGTCTATACGTGCGCACCCTTGTGGATGCATTTGGTGTCCAATTGGTCACCACGCTTATCCAGACGTTATTACCCGAGCTCCGGTTCGTCTCGCTGCTCGCAAGGCTTGTCGTGGGGCTGGGACTTCTGGGCACCTCCGCCACACGGGTTGCCCCCGTCTACGAACATCGAAGCGGCAAGTATCAGGCCTTCCAGACGATTGTGTCTTGCATCGCACTCTTCGTCTAAACTCGCGTACATGGCGCGCATGGGCAGGCACCCTGTCTGAAGAATCGTGCCCGAACCTCGCGCCACCGGACAGGGTACAGACGTGGGCAACAGCTAGAGCAGCGAAGAGCCCAAGCGCGGTTGAGGGACACTGCCAATCAGCGTCTCCGTCATGTGGCGGCCGCAGGCTGTAATCTAGCTCGCCGCCCCTGATTCCCGGGTGTGCGAGTAGCCATTCCATGCGTTGTTCTGGCATATTCCCGGTATGTGCCGTAGCGCAATCTCCAGGCACAATGAAAACAGTACGCATACACCGTCGGATTGGAGACGAGTATGGCAACTGATGAACCGGACAACGAAAAGCAAATTCGGCAAATCCACGATCAAGTCGCGGTGTTTGTGAAGCAATTGGATGACTTGATGCGAGACCTCACGCCGGAGCTGGCACAGCCACTGGCCGGTGAGGCACAACGCCTGCTGACCGTCGCCACGTTCCTTCGTGACGCGACAATTGACTTGCTGGACACGGCGGGCGTGCCAGTCGACACCGAGGACGCCGGCGTTGAGGCGGAGCCGACGAGCTAGACAGCGGCAGCGCGGCAGCTCAAACGTCGCGTGGGAATTCGCGGCATCAGCTGGGAGCGTTAGGTACGACGCGAGTCTCCCCCGCAGTTCTCCACAACTTTCGCGCCCGGACAGGGCGCCGTAATAGGGCGAGAGAAGCGAATAGCATAGCAAACCCGAGGATATAACCACCCAGCACATCACTCGGCCAATGCCAGGCATAGAGCACCATCGCTAGTCCAAGCACTAGCATCGGGGCTAACAGTGCTATTGCCAGAAGCTCGGTTAGGACCGGTACCCGAAGCCGCATGACAAGCCAGATGAATAGGCCAAGGACGTACGTCCCGCGCGCCGTCGTGCCGCTAGGATAGCTTGACACCAGATCAAGCGTGGCCCCGCCCGCGTGTTGCACCAGCGCTCCAACCCCCGCAGGTGTGGCATGCGCAAGCCAGTGCAACACCGCATGGCTACTGGTGCCGTGCACGAGAGAGGTTACAGTCACAGTTGCGGCAACGTTGCCCAAGCCATCGGGCTGT
>JAQBPC010000070.1 GCA_028287725.1 Chloroflexota bacterium
GTCTTTGTCACCTCGACACCGGCGCCATTGTATATCGTGGTCTGGTTGGATGGGCGGAAGATCGTCGTCTGCGCCGGGACGAGTTGGTTGGCGTTCCGGAAGCTGAATTTCATGCGGCCGCAGTAAAACTGGTCGTCTACCGCACGCCAGAGTCCTACGAGATTCGATTGCGCATCGGTTCGCGCATGAATTTCAAGGTTGCCGTAATGCGCGCCTAGCCAGAGTTTGCTGACGTCATATGTATAGGACAATGAGTCCACGTACTGATCACCTCCGAGAAGCGACAAATACGAGGGCCTCCAGCCGGCTGAAAAGCCTCTGGAGGACCAATATTCGCCAGCTGCTTGTGTACGGTTATTGAATGGAGATGATCCGGACCTTGCGAGCACCTGAGGGAGCGTTTACCTCTACGGTGTCACCGGCCTTATGGTTCAGCAGCGCGCGGCCCATTGGGGACTCATTGGAGATACGGCCCTTGATAGGCGCTGCTTCCAGCGGCCCAACAATGGTATACGTTTCCTCGCCGTCGTCCTGATCAATGGTAACCTTCGAGCCGAGCTGGACTACTCCATTGGTAGGGCTTTCGATGAGCACCGCGTTTCGCAGAAAGTGCTCTAATGTAGCAATCCGCCCTTCAAGGAGTGCCTGCTCATCCTTTGCGTGGTCATATGCCGCGTTTTCCGATAGGTCCCCGTCTTCCGCCGCCGCGCCAATTTGCGCTGCGACTTCCGCGCGCCGCACGTTGACCAAGTGCTCGTATTCGGCCTCGATCTGGGCGCGACCTTCCGCGGTTAACGGTACGGGCTTGTCATTCATTGATAGGTTCCCTATTCGTTATTTATCTCTATTGGCCGCGGCAGGGTAAGCGGGGTTAGCGGCAAGGACACTATCCAATGCCATGCGGACTTGGTCGCGAGTTTCCGCCAGACTGCCGGAATTGTCAATAACAACATTCACTCGATCTCGCCAGCGCTCCAGCGCTGGTTGGGCCGCGATTCTCGCCCGAGCATCTGCTTCAGTTAGGCCTCTCAGCCGAATGAGCCGATCCAGTTGCTGCTCAGGACGGGCAGTGACCCACCAGACGCTCTGTACGAGCGTCCCTAGCTCACCTTCCAATAACTTCACCGCGTCGATTACGGCAATGGAATCTTCGGGCATGTTCGCCAACTCGGCGCGGATTTGCCGGCGAACCGCCGGATGTACTATGGCCTCTAGCCTGCGTAATGCCCGCGGATCCGCAAATACTATGCGACCGAGGCTTCGCCGGTCGATTCGCCCATCATCCGACAGGGTGGCGCTGCCAAAGGCATTGACGATTGCATCGCGCACCGTGGAATCATCGCGAAGCAGATCATGCGTTACCCGGTCGGCATCAATGATCGTAGCGCCGGCCAGCTCATGCAACATTGCATCTACCGTGGATTTGCCACACGCAATATTACCGGTAACACCGAATAGTAGCAAGCGCGAATTATTCCTATTCGATTAGCAAGTGCTTAGTGACGTCCGCTTGGCGGCACTCCATCGGACCCGCTGGATCGCTCCGCGCGGCTCTTTTTGATATAGTCGCGGATCTTGTCGACCGCATCCGCCAACTCCAGAAACTCCGCATAGTCGAAATCCATGACCATGCTGCGTTCCAGGAATCCGACGCTTACGGTTTCCGTATCGGGATCATCCCACGATACGAAAAATTCATTGTCGATAATATCCGGATATTGCTCGTTCTTCTGGTTCATCTCCGGTTCCTCCCTGGTCGCGCTTCCGTGCACCCACGGCACCCGCTAGCGACCAATTAACTCCTGGATCGTGCGCGCCGCTTCCTGCACACTCGCGACAGGGGCGTACTGGCTTCCTTCCAGCAGCGCGCGACCCGCGGCCTCTTGCGTGCCGGCCAATCGCACAACCACCGGCACTCGAATATCCATCTCCTGTGCCGCCTGCAACATACCCCTCGCCACCTCATCACACCGGGTAATGCCACCGAATATGTTGAAGATGATCCCCTTGACTTCGGGATCGCTCAACACCATATTGACGGCTTTGACTACCAGGGCCGCCTGGGCGCCGCCGCCGATATCGAGGAAGTTTGCCGGCTTACCGCCACTCGCCGTCACGACGTCGAGCGTGTTCATCACAAGTCCGGCGCCATTTCCAATAACGCCAATATCGCCACCAAGATGCACGTATGTCAGACCTTGTTCCGTGGCCTGGCGATCCATCTCATTGTCGAACGATTCCTCACGATAGGGCAAAAGATCCTTATGCCTGAATAGCGCGTTGTCGTCAATATCAACCTTGGCGTCGGCGACGACCACGTCACCCTCGGCGGAAACTACCAGCGGATTGACTTCGGCGAGAAGGCAGTCATAACGGACCAATGCGCCGTAGAGGCCCTTAATTACTGCCCCGAGCTCTCGCGATTTCGTCCGATCGAACTGCGCATCCTTCATTGCCTGCCGAATGGCAAAGTCTTGCAAGCCAAATGCCGGGTCGATGGCCACACGAATAATCGCCTCTGGATTGCTATGCGCAACATCCTCAATGTCGACGCCGCCCATTGAGCTGAGCATCAACACGAATCGCTTGCTCGTCCGATCGTTGACGATGCCTGCATAGTACTCCGTAGCGATATTGAGGGCAGGCTCTACCAATACCTTATGTACGGTAAGCCCCTTTATATCCATGCCGAGGATGCGACCCGCGAGCACTCGCGCCTCTTCCGGCGTCGAGGCCACTTTCACGCCGCCCGCTTTGCCACGTCCGCCCACGTGCACCTGTGCTTTAATCACAACCTTGCCAAGGCGCTGCGCAATTGCCGCCACCTCGTCCGGCGTCGTTGCGACCTCGCCCTTCGGTACTGGCAGACCGGCCGCGCGGAAAAGGTCTTTACCCTGATATTCGTGCAATTTCATTCGTGGCTGTCCTCTTAAAACAGTGCACGCTGTCTAAACAGCGCACGCGTATCCCATTCTACACTTGGGCGATCGCGTTCAGCTACCTTTAACTCAAACGGCATTGTGCGGCGAATAAGCGTAAAATGGCGGTGCATCGCGGCAAGAGCAATCGACGGCCGGTTGTTCTCTTCACTCAGATGCGCCAGCCACACCCAACGATCGTGCTCGGCCGATGAGAGCTCTTGCAGCAGCTCGGCGGTCTGTTCGTTCGCGAGATGGCCACGATCGCCGGCAATTCTCCTCTTGAGCAACGTAGA
>JAQBPC010000106.1 GCA_028287725.1 Chloroflexota bacterium
GGAAGGGTGACAAGTTCATCGGGCAGCGCATCCCCACGTTGGACCAAGTTCTTGACCGCTACGGGAGTGCTGTGTTCCTGAATGTGGAGATCAAGGTCGACCGGCTGCCTTACCGCGAGATAGAGGACTGGGTCGCCGGGGCGATTCAGCTGCGAGGCCTCCGCGACAGAGTTGTCGTCTCGTCGTTCGACGTCGAAACCATCTTGAGGCTCAGGCGATTGCACCCTGATATACGTGCTTCATTGTTGCTTAATTCCCCCGATCCCCGCTCACTGCAGCCGGGTGTCAGCGCCGAGCAAGTCCTGGACTCTGCGCTCGTGCTGGCGCGGGTGTATGGGGCGGTAGGCGTGCATCTCGAAGCCGGACTTATCAGCGAATCGGTGCGGGACCGTGCCAGAGCCCTGGGGCTCGGAGTGCTGGCTTGGACCGTAGACGATGAAGTTGAGATGACCCGATTGATCGATATGGGAATCGACGCGATCGTAAGCAATCGACCCGCCGCCTTGCGTTCATTAGTCGTGGCACACCGCGCGGGCTAGCCGGCGTGTGTTGCGCCACGGGGCTTTTGTGCGGTGGGACCCGCTAGTCTGGCGCGCCACGTGTTCTCTACATGGCAGCGTGTGCTCAAACGTGAAGTTAGAGTGAGTAGTAGTCGGGCTGCTACACTGTAGTGCAGATTAGCCCAGTAGTGAGGTCTGCCATGAGCCAAATCCGCACGTCCCGACCTTTCGTTGTGCGACTGCAACAAGGTCCCTTGTTGTGCGATGGCGGCATGGGCACGCAGCTCTACGCTCACGGTGTCGCTTACGAACAGGGCTTCGAACATCAAAATTTGGCGCAGCCGGCGCTGGTAGAGCGTATCCATCGGGCGTATCTTGCTGCCGGCGCCGAAGTTATCGAGACCAATACATTTGGTGCGAACGCCCTTAAGCTGGCGCAGCACGGCCTGGCGGACAAGGTGCTCGAGATCAACCGTGCGGGTGCGCGCATTGCACGAGCCGCTCGCGAAGTGTCGGGCATAGACGCGCTTGTCGCAGGCTCCGTGGGCCCACTGGGGAGGTTGCTCGAGCCTTACAGCGATATCACGTTGTTGCAGGCTCGTGCGCTATTCCGCCAGGTCATTGAAGGTTTGGTGGAGGGCGGCGTCGATCTCCTGATCCTCGAAACATTTTCCGACCTCCGTGAGATTACTGAAGCAGTCCGTGCCGCGCGCGCGATTTGTGATGTGCCGATAGTGGCGCAGATGACCTTCACCGAGGAGCTCTTCACCCCGACTGGACAGTCACCGGAAGGCGTTGCGCAGACGCTGGATCGCATCGGTGTCGACATGATCGGCGTCAATTGCAGTGTCGGTCCGCAGAGCACGTTGCAAATTGTAGAGCGGATGGCAAGAGTTACCGGCAAGCCGCTCTCCGCCCAACCAAACGCCGGCATGCCCGAAAAGGTGGCGGGACGTCTCCTTTATCTTTCGTCGCCCGAATATATGGCCGAGTATGCGGTGCGCATCGTACAAGCTGGTGCGCGTCTGGTAGGGGGCTGTTGCGGGACGACGCCGGCGCACATCGCGGCGATGGCCACCAGCCTGGCCACGGCAACCGGCGCAGTTGACGTCACAACGCCCGACACCGTCGTAGTAACCGAACCGCCTGGTGAGCTGGAGTTCGGGGCTGCTGAGCTGCCCACGGCCCTAGAGAATGCGTTACAGAGTGGCCTTGCAATCAGCGTGGAACTGGCGCCGCCCCGTGGGGCGAACCCTGCAAAGATGCTGGCGGGCGCGCGGATGTTACGCGACGCAGGCGTCGATGTGGTGAACATTACCGACGGCGCGATGGCGCGTGTACGCATGAGCACGCTTGCCGCGGGCTATCTTGTGCGGCAGCAAGTTGGTCTCGAGGCCATTCTGCACGTGACGACCCGCGACCGGAATATGATGGCTCTGCAAGCGGACTTGCTGGGCGCCCATGCCTTGGGTGTCCGCGCCATACTTGCTCTGACCGGTGATCCCCCGCACACGGGCGATTACGCACATGCAAAAGGTGTGTACGATGTCGATTCGATTGGGCTGATTCGCATCCTTAGTCAGCTCAACCAGGGGGTTGACGTGGCGGGCAATGCTATCGGTAAGCCGACCAACTTCCTCATCGGCGCCGCGCTGAACCCGACGGCAAAGGACCTGGATTGGGAGCTCGACAGGTTCGCACGAAAACTCGAGGCCGGCGCTACCTTCGTGATGACGCAGCCGGTTTACGATCCGGAGCTCTTCGTGAACGTTCTTGGGCGCGTCGGTCATATCCGGGTTCCCATACTCATGGGCGTGATGCCGCTGCAGAGCTATCGCAACGCAGAGTTCGTGCATAACGAACTACCCGGCGTAAGCCTCACGCCCGAAGTCCTCGCGCGCATGCATGCCGCCGGATCCGACGGGCAGGCGGAAGGTCTGAGAATTGCACAGGAGATGCTCCAAGCCTGCCTTCATCTCGTGGCGGGCGTCTATATAATGCCCGCATTTCAACGGTACGAGCCGGCTGCCGAATTGATTCGGTTGCTGCGATCGCGACCACCGGCGACGGTGCGCGCAGGCTGATGTTGCGCTGACGCTCCGGCCGCTGATGTGTGCCGCATTGACAGTCGGACCCTGTGACGCGTGGCGAAAAACCAGTTTGCGCAAGCCCATAAATGAGTGAGGAACCGGGATGGCAAAGTCTACCACAATTGGCTATCCCCGTATTGGGGCAGACCGCGAGCTGAAGCGGGCCTGCGAAGCCTACTGGAAGGGCTCGTTGACCGCCGGCGATCTGCGCGCGACCGGTATGGCCCTTCGAAGGGCACATTGGGAGGCACAACGGTCCGCCGGGATAGACCTGATACCGGTGAACGACTTTTCGTTCTACGATCAGGTGCTGGACGCGGTGGCGCTCATTGGCGCGGTACCGGAGCGGTATCACTGGACCGGCGAAACGGTCGACCTCGATACGTACTTTGCGATGGCTCGCGGCGCACAGCGCGACGGGTTCGACGTAGTCGCGATGGACATGACGAAGTGGTTCGACACGAACTACCACTACATCGTGCCCGAGTGGACCGCTGGGCAGCGCTTTCGCCTCGCCTCCTCCAAGATATTCGATGAGCTGGCCGAGGCCCAGTCGCTGGGAATAGCGGCCAAACCGGTGCTGATCGGACCACTGTCGCTTGCGCTGCTCGGCAAGGCGCAGGATGAGAAGGTCGATGTTTTAGGGTCTGTACTCGACGGCATAGTGACGGTCTACGCCGGCGTGCTTGAGCGGTTGGCGGCGGCGGGCGCCGGCTGGATACAGCTGGACGAACCATGCCTCGTGCAAGACCGAACCCCGGCTGAGCTTGCAGCGCTACAGCGAGCGTACGCCGCGCTTGCCAGGCACGCGGGAGGCGCCAAGCTGCTGGTGCAAACGTACTTCGGTCACGTTGGTGAAGCGTATCCGGTGCTGACGAGCTTGCCGGTGGCGGGGGTTGGCCTGGATTTTGTACGGGGACCGGCGAATCTGGGGCTTCTCGAGTCACATGGATTTCCCTCAGATAAAGTGCTTGCCGCCGGGCTGGTCGATGGCCGGAACATCTGGCGAGCTGACCTGGACAGGGCGCTCACGACGTTGGAGACGATTGCCGGCACAGTACCGCCCGATCGCCTGCTTGTGAGCACGTCGTGCTCGCTCCTGCACGTCCCCTACGACACGAGTAGGGAAACCGGATGTGACGAGGAGTTGCGGAGCTGGCTAGCTGGTGCGGTTCAGAAATGCGAGGAACTGGTCAATCTGACGCGAGGACTAACAGACGGCCGCGACACCATTAAGGCAGCGCTCGCTGAGAGCAGCGCGCGACAGGCGTCACGTGCGGCGTCGCCTCGAGTGCATAATGCGGCAGTCGGTGCCAGGCTGGCGTCCGAGGTCCTGCGCGAGCGGCCGGCTTATGAAAAGCGGCGCATTATGCAGGCGGACCATCTTGGCCTGCCGCTCTTGCCGACTACCACCATCGGCTCCTTTCCCCAGACCGGGGAAGTACGCAGCATGCGGCGTCGCTTCGAAGCAGGCGACATTGACGCTAGTGCCTACGAGAACTATCTGGCGGACACAATAGCGGAGACGATTGCCTTGCAAGAACGACTTGGGCTCGACGTGCTCGTGCACGGGGAGTTCGAGCGAAGCGACATGGTTGAGTATTTCGGTGAGCAACTTTCCGGCTTTGCCTTTACCCGGCACGGCTGGGTGCAGAGCTACGGCTCGCGCTGCGTAAGGCCGCCGATCATTTATGGTGATGTAGCTCGTCCAGCGCCGATGACGGTCAAATGGAGCACATACGCGCAGTCCCTGTCCAATAAGCCGGTAAAAGGCATGTTGACTGGCCCGGTCACCATCCTTAATTGGTCATTCGTGCGCGACGATCAGCCGCGTTCCGACACCTGCAGGCAGATTGCGCTCGCTCTGAAGGACGAAGTCGCAGACCTGGAGGCGGCCGGACTCAGCACTATTCAAATCGACGAGCCCGCGCTTCGCGAGGGCTTGCCGCTTCGTCAGGTAGACTGGCCGGCATATCTCGACTGGGCGGTGACCTGTTTCAGGGTAGCCGCCTCGAGCGCGAGCGCCACCACGCAGATTCACACGCACATGTGCTACAGCGCGTTCGACGATATAATTGCCGCGATTGTCTCCTTAGATGCCGACGTCCTATCGATCGAGAACTCGCGCTCGGGGGGAGACTTACTTCGCGTGTTCGATCGCGTCCGTTATCCGCAAGAGGTCGGACCCGGCGTGTACGATATACATTCTCCGCGCGTGCCAAAAGTCGAAGAGGTACGCTCGATGCTACGGGCCACACTCGCCGTCTTGCCGGTGGACCGCGTATGGGTCAACCCGGATTGTGGCTTAAAGACACGGACCTGGGCTGAGGTGCTGCCGGCACTTGAAGCGATGGTTGAGGCGGCACGTCAAATTCGTGCAGAGCTGGGATTTCCTGGCGGATACTAACCGGCCACCGGCGACGATTGGCCGAGCGCTGAATGACCAGATGCGTTGCTGCAGATCGTTCTAGGCACAGGTAAATGGCCGTCCGCTCAAGCCCGCATCCCGCCCTCGTCGCTGTTGGCGATAGATAGGGCTTCCTACGTCTTACACATTAGCGGGCCTACGTACGGCGCGGTATGGTTGCACTGTAACGCACAAACCGGACAAGGCGGGCCGCCCGTTCGTCAATCGGCAGGAAGGTACTCGTCTACGCTAATCCGCAAACTGTCACGATTTCGCGCAGATGCGCGGCTCGGGGCGACCACTCTTACACTTAATATAGAGGCGCAAGCTCGGTCCAAAGTCACTGCCGCAGGACGCCGTCCCAGCCCTTGGACATGGTCGACGTCCTGCACCACGACCATGCCCCGAAGCTACCCGGCGTAGCCGGCGTTGCCGGGGTCGTCTCCAGTCACAACCGCGCTCTCCATGCCGTCAGCGGTGTGCAGTACCGCCAGGATGCTGATGGGCGCGCTGCTGCTCCATACAGTTGACATAACGCCCTGCGCGGAATTGCTGTTGCCGAGGTCCAGCTTGGTGACCCGGCCGGCGGGAGCGTTTCGCACATAGGTGACGGTCGCCCCACTCGAGTCGTACGTTGTTGCCTTGAGCTGAGCTGCCTTCGTGCCCGTGTTGAGCACATACCAGTCTCCGGTAGTGAGCCGGTCCGTGTTTGATACGGTGAAATTCCACCCTGCCGCGGCTTTCAACGGCCCCGTGATGATGCTGCCGCTATGCGAGCCCGTGTTTGGAGATCCACCAAAGTATTGGGCCTGCTCCACAACGATCGGCACATCGCTATTGGCGACGATACTCACTGCACTATTCGCCGAAGTTGTTTTCGATGGCAATGCCACTGTCAGCCGCGAGCCGGGGTCAACCGTGATCGATGCAGGCGCCGACTGCGTCCCATTGGTACCGTAGACCGACAGCTGAACATGCGCCGCCACGGTCGTCGGGTCGGTCAACGAGAGAAAGGACTGATCGCCCTTGGACGTCGAAACGTAAGGGAACGTCCATACCGCGGCCGGCCCCCGCGCTCCCTGACTGACGGATGTACTGAACTTGCTCGAGCCAGATCCGGTACCCCAATAGAGCACGCGCTCCGCGGCGATACCCTGATCCGACTGGACGAGCATGCCAAACGAACGGTTAGGTTCAATTGCCCGCATGTTAACGGTTACCCGGGTGTGCGCGGGCACAACACGGCTGATGGGCGCTGTCGGCGAAGTACCTGACGCTCCAAATGTCTGAATCATTACCTGTGCAGCCACATCGCCGGGGTTAAACAGGGCAAGATATTCTTGGAAAGAGGCGCCTGTATATCCTTCCGAAAAGTACCAATACTGCGAGAGGCCGGCTTCGCCGGAGCTGATGCTCGTCGCTAGCGGGCTGCCCGAAACCGTCGTACGGGTAATTGTGCGAGTCGTAGTTACGGACCGGTCGAACTGCACAAGTGCGCTAACTACCTGGTTCTGTCCCACATCTTGCCCAACGTCTTCGGTCAGTCGTGCATGCGCGGGAACGGTGATAGACACCGACTGTGTGATGCCGTTGGCAAAGTAATACGCAATCTTGCCTAGAGCCGTGATCGGGTTGGTGTTTAACACGTCCAGGCTTTCGCCAAATCGGGTCGCCGGTCCGCCGCCCGTATAGCCCTCAGCAAAATAGACCGTGCTGACCGGGGCCTGTTGGACGTGTACCTGTGCGGTAACCTTCTCACCGCTGAGCATGCCCTGTGCAGTCATCACGTACGTGCCGCTTGCCCGAAGTTTTGGCACACGCACCGTCGAACTGAACACCCCAGCCGCGCTCGCGGTGATCGGCCCATCCTGTGGCGTCAACGGCACGGCATTGAACGAAAGAGTTACACGTTCATTGGCCAGGAAGCTGGATCCCTGCACGTGCAGACTGTCGCCGGGCGACACTAACGCAGGCCTCACTACTATATGCGGCTTGGCGGATGGTGAGATTACAAACCTGGCAGTTGCCTGGTCACCGTTGATTCCAGAGGCCCCAATGTTATACACACCTGGTGCGAGCATGCCTTTAATTGTAAAAGTGCTTGAAAAGCTTCCGGATGGGTCGATCACTAAGCCCGCGCTAGGCGTGCTGAACAGCACTGTGGATAGGAAAACTCGCTCACCTGGCTGGAATCCCGTACCTGCTACTCCAATGGCATTGCCAGGCTTCGCTCCAGACGGCACAGTGACGACGCCGGGCTGGCCCAGGACCGTTACCGTCTGACCGAGCGACAGCCCAGTCGACTGACCCCGTGCAGTCAGGACAGCCTGTGTCCCAGCGCCGGCGGAGACTGGAATGGGGAATACCGTATCAAGGGTACCCGCTGCGCTTGTCATGGCCGTTGATGCCGAGACGGTCGCACCGTTTGATACCGCATCGTGGTAGCCGAAGGACAAACCCACCTGCTCGTTGGGTCCAAACCCACCTGCCGCGATTTTTACGTTTGCTCCAGCGCGCACCGGGTTGGGTGTCACGACCAGATTCTGCGCGCCGGCCACATTGATTGGGACCGACGATGAATCCTGCTGTCCCTGACCCGTTGCCTGACCGGCAACAACTATCGTTCCCTGGCCGGGCAATGCGCTAATCGGCACCACGATAGAACAATCGAGCGTTCCAGTGTCACCAGTGATATATGGAGGCGCATTAGGCGGTAGAACCACCGCGGCGCCGTTGACGGTGATCGTCAAGGGATCGTGCGGCGCGTATCCAATGGCGTGCAAGGAGACTACATCGCCCAGGTGCGCCGATACCTGCTGCCCATTCCCAATGGACGGGATTACGGAGATGCCTGTTACAGCGGAAGATGCCGTGGGGCCGTTGCTGCCCTCTACTGCCGAAATTTGGTTGGGAACTCCTGAGTCAAGCGTGAACGGCAATGTAACCAGTCCGTTCAAGCTGCCGGCAGCATCCGAGGTCAGGGTGCCGGCAACCGAGCTGCCGGCGCTAGTGGTCACGCTGACCGTCACCGTGGTCAGCGGATCAAAGCCGCTTCCGGTAATCGCTTCGACTCCGTGCGGGAGATTGCTTGTCGGTGATACCGAAAGCACGGCGCCCGCGGCATGCGCTAGATTGACGCCCTGTCGCAGAACAGGCGCGAACAGCAAAAGCAATACAAGTGTTAGCGCACTTCGCACTGCGAGACGACCAGGGGCGCCTAGGCCCATCCATTACTCCCCAGAACCAAACCCACTTTATTATGAAGTATGGCAGGTTAGAATGCCCGCCTCAATGAGCTCGCATTTCAGTGTAGCCGGAGCCCTTGGCTACCCAGCAATATGCAGCACATCCGCGACTTCGCGGGACGTCCGCATGAATACGGATCCGCGGTCAGTGTCAACGTAAATACCGTTCCTGTCAAGAAACTCGTCAGGAAAACACAACACCCGCCTCCAGTCGAGGCGGGTGTTGAGTGGTCGCTGCGCTGGTCGTCAATTCCCAGAGCTACTGGCCTGGAGGTATAAAGCTTACAAGACGATATCCAGTAAGCTGGTATGCCTCCGCCGCACTGTTGACATATACATCCACATGGTTGCCGATGACTCCACCACCAGTGTCCTCGGCATGGAAGATGCCAAGACCCTGGATATACACGGTCGAGCCGAGTGGGATGGTCTGCCTGTCCACAGCCACGGTGCCCCAGTGTGGCCACGTGCCGGTTGACGTGCGGTTGCCTGTCGCGGTGTATCCGGTGATACGGAACGTACGAGCATTGCCACCCGGCATATTAGCCGCGTTCCAACTCGACGCTCCACCGGAGACTGGGGTTGGAGCTGGCTGCGTAAAGCGAGCTCGAGCGTACTTGGGAGCGTGATCCGGCTTTGCCTTC
>JAQBPC010000116.1 GCA_028287725.1 Chloroflexota bacterium
AAAACCGACGGCATCTGTATCTGTGTGGCCTCGGCGTGCTCTGGCGACTACGCGACCGAGGGGATCCTGAGCAGCTGGCGCGCCTGGTGGGGGCGATGCACCAGCTACGGGAGGTGATGGGCATAGGCTGGGGCAAGATCGTTGCGTCTGCCATCCCGTTCCTCCCGACGGCAGCCGACGCACTTCGCACCAGAGTGGGCCGGGAGGCGTTCGAGGCAGCACAGGTGGAGGGTCGCTCTCTCTCGTTCCCGCAGACTGCTGCCCTGATCGGAGAGGTGCTGGATGCCGCGGCCCAGGGGGATGCCTCCGAGCAGGGGTAGCACGCGAGAGTGGCGGGGTGCCAGACGCGGGAGATACGATCCCATCCGCGGATCCCTCGGGGCATGGCCACACGTGGCCCGAGGGGCGAACGTACCGAGGTTGGGCCGGGCCGCAGTCCTCATGGGCGCCGACCCGCTACTTTCGCGCTAACGGCGATTGCGGAAAAGCACCGCCACTAGGACAGTAGTGGAGTCCAGCCCGCCGCTAAGCAGCACAACTGCAGGATGCTTGGCCATCGTATCGCTACCTCTCGCCGTATCTGCGCTACACATCTCGTCGTTTAACCGGCGCCTGACTGATCGAGTGCCCCGACGCGCGAATCGGCCACACGGCGGGCACCCCCTGGGCATAACGACGTGGCGTGGCTGCGAGAGGATCGCGAGTAACAAGGAAACCCGGCAAGCGACCGTGACGTTCTGACAGAACGTAGCATCCAACGGTCGACGCGCCAAGTGCGCTGGGGGGTCAACAGTCACGTGTGGTATTGGATGCAAGGCCGAACGTTGCTCAAACGTGGATTCCTGGGATTGGTGGCGCCCACCCGAGAACAACGGGAGCTGGCACCCGGGCTCCAACCGGCGACATCCTGTTTGGAAGGCAGGCACTCTATACCCAGCTAGTGGCCCCGATCTGGTAGGCTGGTAAGCAATGGGATGCGCAGCGTGGGGAGATGCACGGACATGACCAATCTCTTGCAGCGTGACGCGGTGGTGGGCCCGGATGGCACTATCGAGGTGCCGGTGCCCGAATTGGCGCCCGGCCAGCGCGTTCGGGTGACCGTCGAGCTGGCATTAGCTGGACCATCCGGGCGCGCAATCGATGTCCTTGCGCAAGCAAGTGGGCACAGGCTCTTCAAGACGGCGAGCGAAGTGGACGCGTACATACGCGCTGAGCGCGAGGCGTGGGATCGCTGACGCCGCCATCCGGGAGCACCCTGAATCTAGATACCAGCCGCATCATCTACAGTGTTGAGCACATTGAACCTTGTGCCGGGATGCTCTCTCCTGTCTGGCAGGATGCGAGCACCGGAGCTGTTGTCCTTTGCACCAGTGCGTTGACGCTTCTGGAGACCCTGGTTGGGCCGCTCAAGGCGGGGCCACCGTCCCGGCGGAGCTGTTTCGCCAACTCCTCCAACGATCTACCGATCTGAAGCTCGTAGCGGTGTCCGAAGCGGTACTGGAACAGGCCGCAGGGCTACGGGCAAGCAGTGGGATAAAGACGCCCGATGCAATACATGCCGCAACCGCGCTAGTCGCGGGATGTACACATCTCATTACCAACGACCCAGTATTCCGCCGCGTGCCAAATCTAGTTGTGGTGGTGCTCAGCGAGCTGATTACCCCATGAAGAAGGTCCCGTAACCCTGGTTGCGCCTTCTCCCGCCATAAACTAGACTGCGCGGGTCTAGCCAAAAGTGGTGAGCTATGCAAAAGCATATTTAAACGCCGTCATGGCCAGGAAAGCCCCGTCTTGAGGACAGTTGCGGGACGAGCGGTGCAACGTGCACTGCGGACTGGACGGGTTGATTGGGAGGTGGCGGAGTGCGGCAGCTCAGGTGGCGTGTTTGTCGCAGCAGCAGCGCCGCCCCTGCGCACGGCCCGGCTCGCGTTAGCATGCTTGCCACGTCTATGCAGCCTGACCACGCGACTATAGTATGGAAAGTGGCGAGCTAAGCGAGTTAGATGTGGAGATAATAGAATCGTGATGCATGCTTCTTGAAGATATCCGGACGCTCTTTGGTTACAACAGTTGGGCCAATACACGCATCCTCGATGCCGCGTCTTGCGTACCCTCGGACGAGTTCACCAGGGCATCGCTCGGCCCATGCAGGCTGCACGACACGCTACGACATATCCTCAAGGCAGAGATGTTCTGGCGCTCAGAGTGGCAATGTGTCGAAGATGCATCGGAAAGGCTGCCTGACGTCTTCCCCACGGTGGACGCACTGCGCGCGCGTTGGTACGAGGAAAGCCAGCATCTCAGTGCATTTCTGGACACGCTCAGCGATGAGGATTTGCAGCGTACGATGGCCCCTCCGCCGAATCCACCCGAAACACTCGGCCAGCAATTGCTGCATGTCTTCAATCATGGGACGCAGCATCGGAGTGAAGCGGCATTGCTGCTAACCGACCTGGGACATTCGCCTGGCAATATGGACCTCCTCCCCTACATCAATGCCAGGGACGCAGGGACTGCTTGATCCTTGTGCCGTTCCTGGTCTCGCTGATGGACAACGTCCTTGAGCCGCCCATGTGGCATTTTATGGGGCTGGTAAATCCCGGCACATATGATTCTCGATCAAATTGACGGTGAGCGCGACGACGGAGGCTGACCCCATTAAGGGCTATGCCCCACCCTCACGCTCGACCACATGCCACCTCTAAGTGTCGCCTGACACTCTTCGACCGCTGTGTCTTATGCGCGCCCTGGCCCGACCGGACGTACTAGTCCCGGCATCCGCAGGCGTTCGCTCATCCGCGCGATGTCGATGTAACGAGGGGAACGCATACTCGGTATGTGCGGCGTGTTCAATGTGAGTGGCACGCGCTGAAGTTGTCGGCCCCTCGAGGGCGAGGAGTGAGACCATGTATTTCCATGTGCAGGAGCTGATCAACGATATCGTTCCCGACGAGCCCGATCCGGCGGCGGCGAACGCGCTGCAGGAAGGCCTGGGTGGCCAGTTCGGCGAGATGCGCACGATGATGCAGTATCTGTTCCAGAGCTTTAACTTCCGTGGCCCGGCCACCCAATACAAGGACCTCATCCACGCAGTGGCCGTCGAGGAGATCAGCCATGTGGAGTTGATCGCTACTACAATCGCCCGTCTACTTGACGGCGCCCCCGGCTACAAGCCAAACGGCGACGGTGGGGTGCCGGGCGCAGGAGGAGCGACGCCGCTCAACGCCGCGCTCGGCATGGGCAAGGTGCAGAACATCCACCATTTCCTTGTGGGCGCGCAGGGGGCCATGCCGGTGGATGCGGTCGGCAATCCCTGGTCGGGCTCCTATGTCTACAACAGCGGCAACCTGGTCCTCGACCTGCTCTACAACCTGATGCTGGAGTCGACTGGCCGCCTCCAGAAGTGTCGAATCTACGAGATGAGCGCCAACAAGACCCTGCGATCGACCGTGTCGTACCTGATCGTGCGGGACGAGGTACACGAGAAGGTCTACGCCAAGGCATTGGAGTCGCTCGGGGTAGATTGGGGCAAGACCCTACCGATCCCAAACTTTGACGCAAGCAAATTCCCGGAGGTCAGAGCGCTGTATGACAGGGGTATCGGCGACGTGCAGTGGACCTTCCGCCTCGACGGCTCGAGGGCAGGAGAGGTGTTCCAGGGTAACTCACCGTTCAACGACGGCACGACGGTGCGGACGGCGGACCGTCCGGAGAAAGGATTCCCGATACCCCAGGCGCCCGAGCGTCCGGAAGAGTTCGCTCCCGGTTTGACCCCCGAACTGATGGAGCTCGCACAGGCGGCGGCCGCGATGGCGGCCAAGGGCACCACCTTCTCTGGCCGCGGCGCGGCGACTAGCGGGACGGGCAAGTCTGATGTGCTGGGGACCGTGGTCAAGGATGGAGAGGAAATCCCGCTCAAGGGCGGCGACCACATTGAGGTGGCCGGGGACGATGTGCCGGCCGCCGGCGCACAGCCCAAGAAGAAGTAAGGTTCGCGCACACATCCACAGGAGGGGTTTCCCTCCTGTGGATGTGCGCCCTGCGGCCTAACCCGCGCATTGGACACCATGAACTTTGCCTGATGCGGGGTGCGATTATCCCGTGATCTGTACCGCGAGGAGTTGCTGACCTATAGCAGGATTCGTTCGCTCAGCTCCAGGCTAGGTGCGTCCCCAAGTTTCCCGGTGAGGGCCAGCAGGCGCACCTTGGATCGCGATCGTTGGCCGGTGAATCAGTGCGCCGCCGGGGCTGGTCGATAGGTCAGGAGCACGACGCCAGAACCGAACGTCTTCGTCTCCGCATGTTCGAAGACCTTCCGCGGGCTACCGTCTGGGAACAGCCGCTTGCCGCTCCCCACAACAATCGGAAAGACCATCAAGCGATATTCGTCGATCAGGTCCGCTTGCACCAGCGTGTGCACCAGATCGCCACTGCCGAAAATGAGGATGTCACCGGCGATCTCTTGCTTGAGCGTGGACACGGCTGCCGCGATATCGCCGGAGATTGGGCGCGCATTCCACTCCATCTCGCGCATGGTCGTCGACGCCACGTACTTGGGTAGGCTATTCATCCGTTCTCCGTATTCACCGGTTCCTTCCATGGTGGGCCAAGCCGCCGCGAAGCCTTGATACGTCCGGCGGCCCAGCAACAGTGCATCACTCGCGGCGAGTTCAGCAGCCTTGAACTGTAATTGATCCTCGCTGTGTCCAAATTGGAACGTCCACTGCGGATCTTCCATCACGCCATCGAGCGACAGGAATTCGGAAACTACGACTTTTCCCATGGTCTTCTCCTTCTAGATATCTGTAGTTGATAGTCCAATGATCATCGACCCTATCGCCAGGAACCTCGGGCTTGTGCCAATCCCTCTAGCTGTTAGTGGTAATCCGTCCCGTCTCCATCACACGGCCGCGGACCGCGGTTCGACGCATCGCCGTAATCATCACAACGGCTACAGAGATATGGATCGTGGCTAGCACAATCTTTGCACTGACCGACGCATCGGCAGCGGCAATAGGCACGAACGACAACACGAGCGCGATGCCTGCGAGAGCTGTCCAGATAGACACAGCCTTCCGCGTATAGTGCTCCAAGATCGCTAGCGTGCCCCACCCGAGGAGGGAAAGCAGGAGCGTGAAACTGAGGAGGAACATGGG
>JAQBPC010000601.1 GCA_028287725.1 Chloroflexota bacterium
GCACGGTGGTAAGAGGCATGGCGGCCCAGCGCGGTGATCGCTTGCACTGTCTCATCAGCCCGCTCGAGGTCGTTGATCGCCACATTGGCGCCGGCATGCGCCAGCTCCAGCGCTATGGCTCGACCGATGCCGCGTGCCGCGCCGGTAACGAGCGCGGTCTTCCCGGCCAGTGCGTTCGCAACCAAAACTCGGGCAGATGCCTCCGCCATCAAGCAAACCCCCAACTACCTGTGAAACTCTCTGTCGCCCCCGCATACGGCATCATACATCGTCTGGCCGCAGCCCCCATTGAGCGCCGTCAAACATCAGCATACACAGGGGTTCACCACGGGCGCTAAGTCAGCAATCCGCACCTACCGCACGCGACCCCATGTTTGCTGATGAGGTGCCCGTTGTTATGAGACAGTCCTCGCAGGCATGTTGCCCAGATGTACGGGATGTGCACGGTTCGTTCTTGTGGGGAATGAGCCGGCGTGCCAAGATGCGAATGTAGTACTGGAGGAATCGAGCCATGAGCTTGGCATCGTTGGATCCGGCGGATCGCGAAGCTATAAGTCAGTTGCGCGCACTGCTGCGTGGTGACCACCAGTTGACGGTGGAGCAGGAAGACGAGCTGATCGCCGCATTCCTGGCCGGGCGGTCCACCGTGGTTGCGGTCGCTTCTCCCAGGGGTCGCAACCTTCCAACACACCCGTCGCAGTGGCATGATGCTGTGTTACGTCCTCTCGTGATACAGGCAGGCGCAGTGAGCATTACCGCATTGATCAGTCTTCAGCATGCGGCGTTCAGCGGTGTGTCGCTGTACTACGATGCGTACGGAGCAGACATGAGCGTCGCGTTTGTTGCGGCCCTTGCCGGGCTGTTCCTTCTGGCGCTCTTTCCTGTACGGGCCTGGCTTGGCCATCAGATGGGCCGCGCCTCGGAGCTTACATGTATCGCTATTAGCAGCATCGTTGGGGCGGAATTGCTGGAATATGCCGCACTCCACTGGCCGACAAACTCATCGCCGTCTGCGCTCCATATCTTTTTCCTGATAAACCTGCTGGCGCTCTTTGTGGCGGCAATGGTTGCAGTGGCCACAATCGCATATGGATTGGCCCGGCAGCGTGGTGGGCCCGCGCCGGCTAATCGCCGCCTGGCGGCCGAGCAGCAGCCGCGCCTGTCGGGTCATTTCCATAGCTAGCCGGCCTGGTGTGTAGGCGACGCCGTTCCTCTTCATGACTCCACGCAACCCTGGCACGGCCATCTTTCGGTGGCTACCCTACTTTACGGGTGGTGTATTGGTCCTTGATCTCGGTATTGAAGAAGGCGCCGCGCGAGCTTGCCGCCAGCAAGGCACGGTATTGCGATTCCGGTACGCCGGAATATTGGTAGATGTGGCCGTTGTTGAACTCGATCTCCAGCATACTGGTTGCCGGATCGTATCCTATGGATCGTATCGAGCTCGAGGTTACCGGCTGTCGTTCCATCGCCCACCCCTCGACTGGATTTCCGTACATACTAGTAGCATATGAGGCCAAAGTTTAAGGTCCAAGGTTGCAGAGCACGCTATCATTGCAACGTGTACGATCGTGCGAAGAGCCTGGCCGCTCGCCCTGGGGCGGTAATCCAACGCTGTGGGAGCATTCCATGACTGTCTCCGCTGTCCGAGCTTGCCTGATCACGAATCCGCGCGCCGGACGCGGTGGTATCGACCTGTCGAGCGTGTTGCCGGTACTCGCCGAGCAGAACTGGCAGGTGACGGTACGCCAGAAGTTGCATGGTGGCCAAGCCACGGAGCTGGCACGCGAGGCGGCGGCCGACGGTTGCGATGTCGTGGTTTCCTGTGGCGGCGACGGCACTGTGCGCGAAATCGTCGATGGCCTGGTCGGCACCGATGTCGCGGTGGGCGTGCTGCCGGGCGGCACGGTAAATCTCTGGGCGCGCGAGCTGGGCATATCAACGAACCTGAAGCAGGCCGCGTTGCAGCTGGTAGAGGCGCACCGCAGGCGAGTAGATGTGGGTCAGCTGACGATCAATAGCCGTCAAGCGGGCTACTTCCTGCTTATGGCGGGACTGGGCTTCGACGGCGCGGTGATTGCCCGTGTGTCAAAGCCGCTCAAGAACCGCATTGGTCCCCTGGCCGTTGGCCTGGCGGCGTTGGAAGCGCTCCCTACATTCAAGCCGGTCAACGTGGAGGTCGATCTCGATGGTGTCCACTGGGAGGGGCGTCTAACCCAGATCGTGGTCGCGAACACGCGAAAATACGGGGGCTTCACCAGCTTCACGCCGGATGCCTACATCGACGACGGTCTGCTCGACGTGTGCCTGATCTCCGCCGCCGGCACCCTGAGCGGTGGCCGGCAGCTTGCCTCGCTTGTCCTGCGTGGCCATCCTAGCCCAACGTCGGCCGAAATGCATCGCGTGGCAAAGCTGTCCGTGACGGCTCAGGCGCCCATGCCCATGCAGCTCGACGGAGGCGCAGTACGCCTCAGAAAGAAGGATCAGCGGGCGGCCAAGGGAATTACCTATGGCTTTAACGTCGTGCCGCAGAGCCTGACCGTGTTGGTGCCGCAGGCATATGATGGGGAGCTCTTCACACACGGTGTGCTGGATAATCCAGTGTCGGCCACGCCGGCGCTTCAGGGGCACGATCATCACGGCCATAACGGCAAGCACGAACCGCCGGGGAAGCGCATCATGCGCGTGACTTCCGTCGGCACCGACACCTTTACTGCGCTGCGCGTCCGGAACGGGAAGATGATGACCGTGCAACTCGACTCGGCAGCTGAATTTCAGGACGCCCAGGGAAATGCGCATCCTGTGCAGGACATGCTTCCCGCGTTGGCTCCCGGCCGCATGGTGGAGGTGAAAGGGAAGAAGGATCCTGACCGCGGCATCATCCAGGCGACGCGGATTAAGCTGCTCTCTTCCGAGTAGGCTGCCATGTGGCGGCCGCCACGGGAGCTATGTCCGGTGATGGCATGTCACGTCCAGTCATACGCGCGCTGAGTCCCAGCTCAGGTAGAGACGGGCGAGACGCCGGAAGCGGCGAATGGGGGAGCACACTTCCGACGTCTCGCCAGGTGGGGGATGAAGGCTCCGGCGGCGCCCTTGGCGCCGGAAAGTCAAGTAGTTACTGTTTGTCGCTCGTTGGCCCCGGGCCATCGAATACCGAGCGAAGGAAGCCAATCTCGGCGAGATGGGAGCTTTTACTGGGAACGGGCTCTTCGTTGTACAGCAGTGACGTTTCGTCGACGGTAAACTGCTCGCGTTTGGGCGTGGTGACCGCCTCGACTTCACCACTGGTGAAGCGATGCTGTAGCTCCGACACCACGCGAGGACGCTGCGACGATTCGAGCTTTTCCGCCCGAGCTTGCTCCAGTATCTGATTGAGGCGGGACGCCAACTCGCCGCGCCGCATATCGAACGGAATGGTGCCGGCGATCGGCAGTACGTGCCTCGTGGGCACACCCTCCTTGTACACCGTCACAAGGACGATTGGCGGCATGTGCACCATGCGTTGAGCCAGAGCCGCCAGGTCCGGATCGACGAGCATTTCCCGGTCGCACAAAAGGACCTGTGGCCGCAGCCTCGCGGTTTCCACAACGGCCTGAGCGGCAATGCCGGTGTCGTGCAGCACACGTATAGTAGGGTCTAGCAAAAGCTCCGCGCGGAGCCTGGCGTGGAGTAACGGGGAGGCCAGTGCAAGAACCACGGAGATTTGCGGCATAGTCCCCCTAGTGGTGCACGGGCGAACACACGCGGATGAGTGTGTATTCGCAGTCCGTTTCACGCTTGTTGCGAACGACCCTTATATGAGAATAATACACATGTGTGTGGTATACCATCACCCTCCTGTCTCTAAATGTGTCGCCATTTGGGCTATCCGCCGCTACTTTTGCCTCCGGTAACGTCATTTGCCCTCGCTCCGGCCTTGCCCCGGCAGGGCTCTCCATACCCTTGGGCCGGCGCAACTGGGCGCCAAACGTATCCTGCCTGGAGACGCCGGCGTGCTTGAGCTAAGCGGGCTGAGGTTCGGAGATCGTGCTCCTGCATGAAACGGGCCACGCGAGCAACAATGCTGAAAGGCGACGTGCGATACTCCTAGTTATAGGTGAGTGATCGGGGTTCGGACGTTACCATGCAGCGCCGCTTGCTGACCACAATTTCGCGCTCGGCGGGTGCACGACGTGACAGCATGCTCCTGTCGCCGGCGCCGCTGCGCAGGACTGTGCGCGGCGGCTTGCTTGCGCTCGTACTGGCGGTCGCCCTCACCATGGTACTGCTGGCGCTTCGGGATCGCCTCAGCACCGAGAACGTCTCCCTCATCTACCTGCTGCCCGTGCTGGTGGGAGCCACGCTCGGCGGCTTAATCCCAGGTGTACTGGCGGCGGTGATGTGCGCGCTTACATTCGACCTGCTGTTTATTCGACCGTTTGGCAACTTGTCGGTTGCCAGCGGCCAGGACGTCGTGACG
>JAQBPC010000133.1 GCA_028287725.1 Chloroflexota bacterium
CGGCGACAACGTGGAGATGGGCGTGGAGCTGATCGTGCCCGTGGCGCTGGAGCAGGGCCTGCGCTTCGCCATCCGCGAGGGCGGCCGCACCGTCGGCGCCGGCGCCGTCACCAAGATCGAGAAGTAGAAGGGTTAGCCTCCGTGCTGACCCGGGGCATCGAGTCCCGGTGGCGGCGCGGAGGCTTCGACCTTTCGGGAGAAAGCCATGGCTAGCGCGAAGAAAGAGAACCGCATTTTCATCACTCTCGCCTGCAGTGAGTGCAAGCGCCGGAACTATACAACGACCAAGAATCGTCGTAACGATCCAGACCGGCTAGAATTCAACAAGTATTGCAGGTGGTGCAGGTGCCACCGATCGCATAGGGAAACGAAGTAAATGGCCGGCAGCAGCACAAACCCGGCATCGGCTCCGCGTGCCGAACGACAGGCAAGCCTCGCACGCTATCTGCGGGACTCGCGAATAGAGCTGAAAAAAGTCAACTGGCCAACACGCGAGCAGGTTATTAACCTTACGTTAGTGGTTGTAGTGGTCTGTGTGGTCATCGCCGCCTTCCTAGGCGGGCTGGACTATCTTTTCGCGTCGCTGGTCAAGCTGCTGGCGGCCAAATAGTCCCAGTGGCCCTATCACAGGGGAGAAGAGGCAGTCGTGACCACCGAAGCACCGGTTGATGCCCGGCAATGGTATGTGATTCACACATACGCCGGCTACGAGAATAAGGTCAAACAGAATCTTTTGCACCGCATCCAGTCGATGGGGGTGGAGGATCGCATATTCCGCGTCGAGATCCCGGTTGAAGACGAAATCGAGATCAAGAACGGAAAACGCAACACCGTGCAGCGCAAGCTGTACCCCGGCTATGTGCTTGTCGAGATGCTGATGGACGACCACTCCTGGTCGGTGGTGCGAAATACCCCCGGCGTGACCGGCTTCGTGAGCTCCGGCACCAAGGCTGTCCCGCTGCAGGAGAGTGAAGTCAAGCAAATTCTCAAGCAGATGGGTGAAGAAGCGCCGAAAGTTAAGGCGACGTTCACCAAGGGCCAGAGTGTCAAGATTATCGATGGGCCGTTCCTCGAGTTTATCGGGGTCATCGATGAAGTCAGTCCCGATCGGAACAAGCTCAAGGTCCTGGTCAGCATGTTTGGCCGCGAAACCCCAGTCGAGCTGGATTTCCTCCAGGTCGAAAAGCTGTAGTAGAGGAGGTCTGGGGAGCAACCCCGGCGTAGGCCGGAGGTTCGCGTACCCAAAGCCATGGCAAAACGCGTCAGAGCAATAGTAAAGTTGCAGTTGCCTGCGGGCAAGGCTACTCCGGCGCCGCCAGTCGGTCCTGCCCTGGGCCAGCATGGCGTGAACATCATGGGCTTCGTCAAGGAGTACAACGAGCGGACGGCGTCGAAGGCCGGCAGCATCGTGCCGGTGGAAATCACCGTTTTCGAAGATCGCTCGTTCACCTTTGTTACTAAAACGCCTCCTGCTTCCGAGTTGCTGAAAAAAGCTGCCGGCGTAAACTCAGGCGCAAAGAATCCGCTCAAGGACAAGGTAGGCCGGATCGACCGCGACAAGCTTCGCGAGATCGCCGAGCTGAAAATGCCGGATCTCAATGCGAACGACATTGAAATGGCTATGAATACCATCGAGGGCACTGCCCGTAGCATGGGTATCGAAATCGTCGGATAGCGCACCCAAGGGCACTCAATGTCCTGGTCGCTTGGGAGGGCCCGCATCGGCCCGCTAGTCACCACTGGAGAAAGCAAAGATGCCACAGCATGGCAAGAAATACATCGCAGCCGCGAAGCTGGTAGACAACACCAAGCTCTACGAGCCAAGCGAAGCGGTCACCCTGGTTAAGGCAACGTCCTACGTTAACTTTGACTCGACAGTCGAGCTCCACTTCAGACTGGGAGTGGACCCTCGCCACGCGGACCAGATGGTCCGCGGCACCGCGGTACTCCCCCACGGCACGGGAAAGACGGTCCGCATCCTCGTGTTCGCCCAGGGCGATAAAGCTCGAGAGGCTGAACAGGCGGGTGCCGATTTCGTGGGCAGCGCGGACCTCGTCAAGCAGATCAGCGAAGGCTGGCTCGGTTTCGACGTGGCAATCGCCACGCCGGACATGATGCAGGCGGTGGGACGATTGGGCAAGATTCTTGGGCGCCGCGGCCTCATGCCGAACCCCAAGGCCGGCACCGTGACGTTTGACCTTGCGCGCACGATTGCTGAAGTGCGCAGCGGCCGCGTCGAGTTCCGCGTAGACCGTGCGGGTCTCGTGCATGTGCCGGTGGGTAAAGTCTCATTTGATGAGCCGTCGATTCTGAACAACGTCGCCGCGATGATCGAAGCGGTGTCCGCCGCCAAGCCGTCCGGAGTCAAGGGCCACTACATGCGGACGATTACGCTGGCCTCAACGATGGGACCCGGCATCCGCCTCGATCTCAGCGCGGCCCAGGCCCTCCGCGTCGCCTAACGCCGCTCAACCGAAGTCTATCTCTGGGGCCTCCACGCAGTTGCGTGGAGGCCCCAGTTGTTTCTGTAGTACATAAACGTTGTTATGTTAAATATCGGTAGAGCTCATTAAGCGCACCGATTTTTGACGCGCCTACGGATGCCCGCTATAATAAGCTTTGGCACAACGAATTAGTACCAGTTCTCTCGCTGTAGACTGCGGGTGCGCCGATTTGGCGCTTAAAAGCCAGCCTGCCGAGGCGAAAGACGAGTGGGTCGAACGTCCATTCTTGGATTTCCGATTGTACGCGTCTTCCTCGGCCTCAGTGATCCACTGGGGTCTATTTTTTTGCCATTTCACTACGTGGGAAAGGAGGAAGAAAGCGTGCCGACAAAGAAGAAGATCGCCGAAGTAGCGGATCTAACACAAAGATTACAACGAAGCAACGCCGTGGTGCTCATGCACTACCGCGAGCTCAAGGTGAAGGAAATCTCGGAGCTGCGCGGCAAACTCCGCAGCAACAACATCGAGATCAAGATCGCCAAGAACACGCTGCTACGAATAGCGGCAAACAACGCTGGGAAGCCAGGCCTCGAGGGCTTGTTCAGTGGCCCAACGGCCGTGGCGTTCATCTATGGCAGTGAGCCGCACGGCGCTAAGGCCGTGAGCGACGCCGTTCGCGCTGCCCGCAAGGACAACGTGAAGGTCACCGGCGGCATTCTCGGCAACACTGGCCTTGATGCGGCCGGAGTTGAGCGACTCACCACCATGCCGACTCGGGATGAGCAGCTTGCCAGCTTGATGGGAACCCTGAAAGGACCCGCAGGCCAATTGGTGGCAACCCTCAACGCTCCCGCGCAGCAACTCGTCTACACCTTGATGGCATACCGGGACAAGCTGCAAGCGCAGCAAGCATAGATTTATTAAATAGAGGAGCAGTACGATGGCAGCACTTTCGACCGACCAATTGCTTGATGCTATTGGCAGCATGAACCTTATGGAGATTTCGGACCTCGTCAAGGCCATGGAAGAGCGCTTTGGCGTCGTTGCCGCCGCTCCGGTTGCCGTGGCTGGGGCCGCCCCCGCCGGCGGCGCGCCTGGCGTCGCCGCTGAGCCCGAGGCTGAGCCGACCGAGTTCAACGCAGTTTTGACAGAGGTCGGCCCCAACAAGATCAACGTGATCAAGGGTGTGCGCGAGCTCGTTCCTAGCCTCGGCCTCAAGGAGGCCAAGGACCTTGTGGACAGCGCCCCGAAGCCGATCAAGGAAAACGTCACCAAGGACGAGGCAGAGGCAGTCAAGGCCAAGCTGGCCGAGGTTGGCGCCACTGTGAACGTCGTCCCAGTCGGCTAATTCCGACCAGGAGCATGCCCCCTCTTTCGCTACCGCGGAAGAGGGGGTTTTCTTTTGGTATCCTTGTAGCCAGATGAGTCTCCAGCACTTTGGAGGAAGGAACGTCGATGGAACTCGCGGTTGAACAAAGCATCACACAGCTGGCACGCTCGGCGACACGGGCGATCGAGCCCTATGTGTGGGAAGCTGCTAGCCACGAGATCGCGGCGCGCTATGGGATAGACGCTTCTCAGGTCGTTCGCTTCGACACGAACACGGCACCCTTGCCTCCACCCTGCTTGACGTCGGTGCTTCGGCAGGTGGAAGCCGTACCAGATGTCAACGAGTACTTTGACAGTTCCTACGCATCTTTGGCTCAGGCGTTGTCCGAGTATACGGGCTACGCCCCGGAAAACCTTGTAATCGGCGCAGGCGCCGACGAAATCCTGGATATCGTGGCTAAAACGTTCCTGGATCCAAGAGATACTGTTGTCGTGCCGACACCTACGTATTCGATGTACCGCATCGTGTCCCAAACGTTGGACGTACATGTACAAACTGTCCCCTCACGTGCGGATCTTGGATTCGATGTAGATGCAATCGTCGCAGCCGCGAAGAATGCCAAGCTGATATTTTTGTGCAACCCAAACAACCCGACCGGCTTGACGCTTCCAACGGCCGAGATTGCTCGCCTGGTCAAGTCAGTACGCTGTATGGTGGTCGTAGACGAAGCCTATGCGGAATTTTCGGGTGAGTCGGCCCTACCACTCGTGCGGGATGAGCCCCGTCTTATTGTTATCCGCACGTTATCCAAAGCATTCTCACTGGCGGGCGCCCGGTTGGGCTACGCCGTCTGCGCTCCTGAGGTAGTCGATCTCGCCAGCCGAGTTCGACCGCCGAATAGTGTGAGCTATATCAGCGCGGTCTTAGGCGAAGCCGCGGTTCGGGACACGGCGGCAGTGCAAGCAAATGTTTCGAGCCTGATCATCGAGCGCGAGTGGCTTGCAGCCGCCCTTGAAGAACTTGGACTACCTGTCACTCCGTCTTCAACGAACTTCGTGCTGGTAAAGCTTCCCTCGGCGGAAGTAGCGGCCAAGGTGCATGAGGCGTGCCTGAGCCAAGGGCTCGTATTGCGATTCTACGACGCAAACCCCGTATTAAACAGCTACCTACGAATCACCGCACGACGCCGAGCCGACAACGTGCGGCTAATCGAAGCACTCCGCGCGGCGCTATCCTGAATTCCCGCACCGCCTATTGGGCGGACGTCGCAAAGCACGGACACATTTGGAATCGCAGTGCATAGTGCAACATGTCAACCGACCAGACGATTAGGCATGTACTAGCGTAGTCACAAAGTGATTGAACGCTGCGTGTACCGGGACTGTTGGCAGATTTTGGCCGATTCCGGCCTCAATTTCTTACTTCTTGGGCGGCCCAATTATATCCATGCCCAGATACGGCTGCAGAGCATCTGGAACGCGAATCGAGCCATCAGCCTGCTGATGATTCTCGAGCAGCGGCACCATGATACGCGGCGAAGCGAGCGCGGTGTTGTTCAGGGTATGGACGTAGC
>JAQBPC010000165.1 GCA_028287725.1 Chloroflexota bacterium
GCTGTACGAGCTCGGCGGACGCTGTCCGCCGGGCTCCAGCCCGCATGACGTTAGCACTCATGCGGGTTGCCGCCTGGCATGGATTTGTCACCACGCGAACCAGAGAGACGCTTATGGCCACAAGTTATGCTTCGCGAACAACGTCGACACACGTCGTGCTGGATATTGGGCAAGACATCGGTGCACTGATCGTATATGTCAGCGAAGTACTTCTCGGTCGGGAAATTGAGGTCAGCCCAAAGGCAAACGCTGCCCGAAGAACGCACACCGAAGTGCTGGAACGCAGCATCAGCGGGCGCATTGTATACGCGGGCGTTTTTCCCGCACTGCTCGAAGGCAACTACAGGGTTTGGCGCGACGTGATGACTGACGAGGACGTTTCTGTCGCCGGTGGCGCCATCACTGAATTAGATTGGCGGGCAATCACGGACGCAACCGCATTTCGCACCGCACGGCCCGAAGTTGGAATTTTTGAGACCCCGGCTGCTCCCGCCGGAGCGTTAGAGCAACTGCCGTCACGATATCGCCAGGGATATGTAGCCAGCTCGGCCTCAATGGGGTCCGCGCCAATGCTCTATAAGGAAGACGGGCAGGTGGCGTGGGATCAGATGTGGACTGAGTTCTGTGATCTTGCGCTCGCGGGAGGCCCAAGGCATCGGCCCACCGTGCTCGAGCCAGGCACGCCAGAGCAAGTGCAGGCGGCGCCAACCGCCTATGCGCACGCGGTCGCCGAGATCGAACGCGGACTCCGGCTTGTCACCGCGTTGCCGACGGTGAAAAGCGCGACCCCCGGCTGGGTTGGTTTGCAGTGTGAGGACGAGGAAATGGCGCGCTGGCTCCTTTGCGCCATCGCCATGGAAAATGTCAGCGTGCGACGCGAAGGCGCGATACTGTTTTTACCTGCCGCGCCGAACTTTCAGCTAGATGGTGAGATCAAAAACGTTGTCACTGTACTCGCCAAAACACATCACTACTGGCAAGAACACCGGAACGAGTGACGAGGCGCGATTGAAGGGACCTGAGCTTTGTTGATTTAACAAGTACTTAACTTCGCCTTAGTGAAGCTCTACCATTCGATTGCTACGGTATGTCCTGTCAGAGCAAGCGGCAAGCATTCACTCCGAATCGCTGCCGCGGTGCACCGAGATCGGTGGAACTACCGAATCTAGGGAGGAACAGACATAGCCGCGCAGTTTATCGATACCTGCACCGGCTGGCTTGTCGCACGAGATCGTCCCGGCGGTCGGCGAGCAAAGCGGCACTCTCGGCTTCGGGAAGCTCTACTCGCATATGCGTACTTGACGCCCGCCTTTGCCTTATTAATAATCTTCACACTCGGACCGTTCGCCTACGTATTCTACGCAAGTACGCTGCATGCGCCCGGAGCGTCGACGCAGCGCTTCGTCGGTCTGGATAACTACCGCTACCTGGTTGATCCGCTATCCGGCTTCCCTCAGGCGCTCGTCACCACCGGCGTGTTTGTGTTGGGCGTTGTCCCCGCTGGTGTTTGCCTCTCTCTACTGTGCGCACTGCTGTTGCGCGAGAAGGTACGCGGATGGGCGGCATTTCGCCTCTTATTTTTCCTGCCGTTTGTCACCCCCGCGTTGCCGACCTCAATTATCTGGCTTTGGATTTTTAATCCACAGTACGGCCTGCTCAATGCACTGCTTCGTGCCGTGCACCTCCCGGCCCTGGGCTGGATCGACGATCCGACATGGGCCATGCCGTCGGTAATCATCTACTCGCTCTGGCAAGCGGCAGGCTTCAACACAATCGTGTTTCTCGCGGGCCTCACCAACATTCCCAAAGAGCTGGAAGAGGCGGCACGGGTTGATGGCGCCGGGGACTGGGCGTTGGCGCGCTTTGTGACCCTGCCGTTGCTCACGTCCACGATTTTCTTCGTCTTGACCGTAGCAACTATCGAGTCCCTCAAAGTGTTTACGCAGATTTTCGCGCTTACCGGAGGTGGTCCGGCCGGCGCCACGACGACCGTTGGGTTCTTTCTCTACCAGGACGCCTTCATGTACTTCCATCTCGACCTGGCCTGCGCCGTGGCAGTGATCCTATTTCTGCTGGTCAGTGCCTTCACGCTGCTGCAAATGTGGATTGGACGTCGCTGGGTGTACTACGGATGATGCATCTCCGGGGACGTTTCTTACTCCTTCGCTATGCGGCGCTCACAGTGCTCGCCTTCCTTTTCGCCTTTCCGTTCTATTGGATGTTCGTTACCTCGCTGGAGCCTCGAAGCAGGCTGAGTGATCTGCCGCCTAACGTGCTGCCTCTCTGGGATTGGCAAAACTACGCAGATGCCTGGAATGCTGCCCCATGGGGACGCTACTTCTTGAATACCGTCTTCGTCTCAAGTGCAGCCACTGCCTTGGCACTCGTCACGGCGCTGCTCGCGGGCTACGCGTTTGGATCTCTTCGCTTCCCGGGCAAGAGACTACTGTTCCTCGCCGTGTTGATGGTTCTCGTGATCCCCGACGAGGTCATTCTTATCCCGCAATATCTCATCCTTG
>JAQBPC010000181.1 GCA_028287725.1 Chloroflexota bacterium
CTTTGACGTGCCGGCCATTTTGTATTTGAGTCGGGGCGAGAGGATTCGAACCTCCGACCTTCTGAACCCCATTCAGACGCGCTACCAGGCTGCGCCACGCCCCGTGCCAGTAATACTACCATCACCAATAGCCGCCCGGCAATTCCAGTCGTCACTAGGGCTGCTTTTCCAGCATTGAACCTAGACGGGGGACTTGATTCCCATGACGTCACGAACCTCGTCAATTACCGAAGTGGCAACGGCGCGCGCACGATCAGCACCGTCCTTGAGTACTGCCCATACTTCGTCTGGTCGCGCGCACAGCTCGCTATAGCGTTCCCGTATTGGCCCCATCTCGGCCTCAATGTTTACAGCAAGCTGCTTCTTGCAGTCGATGCAGCCAATTTCCGCGGTGGTGCAGCCCTTGATAACCCAGTCAATATCCTGTTGGCTTGACGCTGCGAAGTGAAGCAACCCGATCGGGCACTTGTTCGGATCGCCAGGATCGGTCCGGCGCTTTCGTGCCGGATCGGTAACGGCGGGCCTGAGCTTGGCCCACACGACATCCGGCGGATCCACCATGGCGATGCTCGTGTGCTCCGGCTTGGATTTGCTCATCTTTCCCTGATTGTCGAGGCCAATTATTCTTTTGCCTCTCGTAAGTAGGGTTTCAGGCTCGACGAACACCTGGCCAAAACGGTGGTTGAACCGCTGAGCAAGATCGCGTGTAAGCTCAAGGTGCTGGGATTGGTCCTCTCCAACCGGCACAGCGGCAGCCTTGTACAGCAGGATGTCCGCTGCCATCAGAACCGGATAGGCCAGGAGCGCAAGGTTAGAAGACCCATGCTGCTCGGTCTTATCCTTGAACTGTGTCATTCGCTCCAACTGGCCCAGGGATGCGATGGTGCTGAGATACCACGTGAGCTCCGTATGCTCCTTCACATGGGATTGGACAAACAGGATGCACTTTTGTGGATCTAAGCCGCTCGCGATGTAGAGACAGGCTGCCTCGAGCGTTCGCTGTTGCAGTACTGTCGGATCATATTCGACAGTCTGGGCGTGTTGATCGACGATGCAGTAAATGCAGTCGTAAGTGTCCTGCAATCGCACCCAGTTTTTCATTGCGCCGTAGTACACACCCAGGTGCAATTGGCCCGTGGGCTGAATGCCGCTAAATACCCGCTTGCGCACCACTGCCTCCAACCACGGTTACAGCGCCGAGCTCGTCGCCGGGGCGACCCACAACCCTAGATTTCTGTTCTGCTATAAACCCATCAAAATTGCGGCGGATTTCCTTGAGGGAGTCGCCGCCACACTTCTCGAGCAGGGCGCTTGCGATGACCCAGCGCACCATTGCCTCTGCAACCACCGCGCCGGCAGGCACTACACATGTGTCGGACCGATCGTAATGCGCCTGAACCTCTTCACCGGTGCGTAAGTCGGCGGATGGCAATGCCCGTCGCATCGTGGAGATCGGCTTGAAGGCAACCTGTACGATAAGTGGCTCACCATTGCTGATGCCACCCTCTACACCACCCGCACGATTCGAAAGTCGTGTCCAGCCCTCACCGGCACCGTAGCGAATTATGTCATGTACCTGATTGCCAGGACTCGCGGCCGACGCGAAACCAGTGCCAATCTCGACGCCTTTGACCGACGGAATGCTCATGAGGGCACCGGCCAACGCGGCGTCCAGCCGTTTGTCCCACTGCGTGTGGGTACCAAGCCCCACCGGAACGTTATATGCAACAACCTGCGCAACACCGCCCCAGGTATATCCCGCGGCCTTCGCGGAATCAATTATCTGGATCATGCGTTCGGCTGCGGCGGGGTCGGCGCAGCGCACCTCTGATGCCTCAACTTCTTCCCATAGCCGCATCCAGTCCTCGGAGGGTGGATACCCAGGGCGCCCGATGATATACTCGCCCGGCAACGGCTCCGAGGCTTCCGGACCGATCGATACCGTGTGCCCACGAACGAATATGCCAAACTGCTCGAGTAACAGTGCGGCAAGGCCGCCGACCGCCACGCGCGATGCTGTCTCACGCGCGCTGGAACGCTCGAGTACGTTACGCACGTCGGTATGTCCATACTTGAGTGTTCCGGCAAAATCAGCATGACCCGGTCGAAGTCTGGTCACCTCTTCGCCAAGGTCACCAGGAGTTACCGACATTCTATCTTGCCAGTCCTTCCACACCCGGTTGGCAATGGTCAGGGCAATTGGACCGCCGAGGCTGAGTCCGCCGCGCACGCCGCCGGTGATTTCCGCGTGATCGCGTTCCATCTTTTGGCGCTCACTTCGCCCATGCCCGAGCTGGCGACGGCCAAGTTGCGAATCGATATATGCGCCGTCAACCGGAATTCCTGCCGGATACCCGTCAACGATTACGGTCAATTCTTGACCGTGCGACTCTCCTGCTGTCAGGAACCGGAGCATGAGGCGTGTAACTCCCTTACAAATGCGCTAATTGCCGCGTCGCGTGCGTCAACAGGTGTTCGCTCAACCAGATCCACGAGGGCGCTCGCCACCACCGCGCCATCGGCATGTGCCGACAGGCGCTTGATGTGTTCGGGCTTTGAAACACCGAAGCCGACAATCAATGGTACATCAGTACACGCCCGCACGCGCGCAAGGAAGTCTGGCAGACCCTCGGACAGGTTAGCTCGTGCGCCGGTCACACCCGTTAAGGCCATACAGTAGATGAAGCCACTGGCGATCTCGGCAGTTCTCCGAATCCGTTCCTCGGTGGACGCCGGCGACAGTAGAAAGATGAGATGAATACCGGCAGCGGCTAAGGCAGTTGCAAGCTCCGAGGATTCCTCAATCGGCAAATCTGGAACGATGACGCCGGTTACACCGGCAAGCGCTGCCGCGGTAGCGAACTCCTTGACGCCCATGCGAAATAACGGATTGCAATAGCTCATCAGCACGACCGGTGCGTCGACGTCGGCATGAATGGCGGTTGCGAGGTCGAGACTCCCTCGTAACGTCATGCCGGCATCCAACGCTGCCTGGCTTGATCGCTGAATCGTCGGGCCATCGCCCAGCGGATCGGAGAATGGGATGCCAAGCTCAATAATTGACGCGCCATTCTGTGCCAGAAGCGGCCCCCAGCGCAGTGTGCTATCGGCATCTGGAAAGCCGGCGGTCAGATACATGACGAGCGCCATGTCCCCATTAGCGCGCGTTGCTTGCAATCGCTCGTCCAGCCCGTTTCGCAGTGTGACTGCAGCGCTCATCGGCGTCCCCCCGCATCGGCATCAATGCCAAGGGTTAGTCCTAGCTCGCGCGAGACGGTCTCCATATCCTTGTCGCCCCGTCCTGACACGTTGACCAGTACGGCATGACTCCGCGACAGCGACGGTGCGAGCTCGGCCGCGTATGCTATGGCGTGCGCACTCTCAAGCGCGGGGATGATGCCTTCTGTTTCGCTTAGTAGGTGCAATGCGCCGACCGCCGTTCGATCGTCGATTGCGACGTAGGTGGCGCGGCCACTGTCCTTGAGGAAGCTATGCTCAGGACCCACGCCCGGGTAGTCAAGGCCCGCGGAAATACTGTGCGTCTCCATCACCTGACCGTCCGCATCATGTAAGAGATAGCTTCGGGTGCCGTGTAAGACTCCGGGCGAGCCCGCAACAAGCGTAGCGCAATGTTTGTCCGTCGCTACACCGGCCCCGGCCGCTTCAACGCCAATCAGTTGCACGTCCGCGTCACCGATAAACGGATAGAAGATTCCAATCGCATTACTGCCGCCACCTACACAGGCGATGACTGTGTCAGGTAATTTCCCGGTTGACTCCAGCATTTGAGTCCGGGCTTCGATGCCAATGACGCTCTGGAAATGTCGAACCATGATTGGATAGGGATGTGGTCCGAGCGCGGATCCAATCATGTAATACGTATCGTTGACGTTCGTGACCCAATCACGAATCGCTTCATTCTTCGCATCCTTGAGCGTCGCCGTTCCAGAGTAGACGGGCCGAACCTCCGCACCCATCAGCTTCATGCGAAATACATTGAGTGCCTGGCGCCGGATGTCGCCCTCGCCCATATAGACGATGCACTGGAGCCCAAGCATTGCACATACGGTCGCCGCTGCAACGCCGTGTTGGCCCGCACCTGTCTCAGCAATGATCCGCTTTTTACCCATGTGCTGCGCCAGCAGACCCTGGCCGAGCGCGTTATTTATTTTGTGAGCGCCCGTGTGCGCCAGGTCTTCCCGCTTGAGATAGACCTGTGCTCCACCAAGTCGTTCCGTGAGACGCCTTGCATAGTGAACCGGAGTCGGTCGACCCGAATACGTGCGTTCAAAGTCAGCTAATTTTCGCGTGAACTCTGGATCTGAGCGAGCCTCGCCAAATGCGGCCACCAGCTCCCCGAGCGCCGGCATCAACGTCTCCGGGACGAACTGACCGCCGTAGCTGCCGAAATGTCCGTCAATCATCGGGTCGGGGTAAGAACTTGCGCCCGATGCAGGTTGTTGTGAGCTCTGTATGACCATTGTCCGCCTTCCTTGCTGTCTTAGTACTTAACGAGATCCAGAATCCTGGAGTAGTGCCATCTCACAGTCCTCGCCAAGCCTCGGGCTTCAGCCCGTTTCGCCTCCGGGTTTCATTGGCTTTCACGTTTCATTGACTGTCCCAAGCTAGGACGAGAGCCACGAGCGCTGCGTACCGCATCGACAAACGAGCGGATCAGTGAAGCGTCCTTCCAACCGTCCTGTTCGACACCACTGCTTACGTCGACGCCGACAGGGTGAGTCAGTAGCAGCGCCTCGGCAACATTGAGTGGATTAAGGCCGCCGGCAAGCATGACCGGCGCCGCTGACCCACAAACCAGCTCTCGTGCAACCGCCCAGTCCGCTGTTCTCCCGCTGCCACCACCGAGCGGCGACCAGGCATCCAGGAGAATTGCCGACGGAGCACGGTACAAGTTCATTATGTGCAGCAATTCCTGTGACGTGACGCCCTCTCGCGTGTGCAGCGCCTTTATATACGGCACCGTCAACGCCGCCAGGTCAGCAGGATTTTCGTCGCCACTCAATTGGGCGAACGATATCCCGGTCTCCGCAACGACCGCATTAATGTCGTGAATCGGCGTGTTTACAAATACGCCGACGACCGGTGCTGCTCCGTGTGCTGTACGCACCAAGACACTTGCCGTGTCAACAGTGACCTGGCGGCGACTGGGCGCAAACACAATGCCGAGGAGATCGGCACCCGCGTTAAGGGCGGCGTCAACATCCTGCTCGCGCCGTAGGCCACATATCTTGACCAGAGGACCGCCATCAGCGCGCGAAGGTAATCCTCGCGAGATGTTAGTCATGTTACTGACGACATTTCCGCGATGAGCGCACCGGCATCGGATGAGCGCACAAGTGCCTCTCCGACCAGAACGACATCCGCCCCAACTTTTCGCATTTCGACTGCATCGCGCACCGATTTTATGCCACTGAGTGACGCCACAACAGTTGAATCCGGCAGAAACGGCCGCAGTCGGGCCGTCGTCGACATATCGACTTCAAACGTTCGCAAATTCCGGTTATTGATACCGACGAGCCGCGATCCTGCGTCCACCGCCAATTTCGCCTCTTCGATTGTGTTTATCTCAACCAATGCCGTCATGCTGAGGTCATTAGTTGCTTGCAGCAGTAGCGAGAGGCTTTGCGCGTCGAGTGCCGCCACGATCAGCAACACTAAATCCGCTCCCGACGCCCGCGCTTCCAGCAGCTGATAAGGATCGACAATAAAATCCTTTCGTAATAGTGGCACGGACACGCGATCGCGCGCGGACCGTAGATCGAGCAGTGAGCCGCCGAAGTATGGTTCGTCGGTAAGCACGGATACCGCGGCCGCGCCGGCCTCGGCATAGACTTCCGCCTGGTCGGCGGCGTTCAACCGTGCATTGAAGGTGCCGGCACTCGGAGAACCGCGCTTAACCTCGGCGATAACACGAAGGGTCGAGCCACGCAGCCGTTCGACTACATGCAGGGGCGGCTCAGCCATCAGGCATTGCTCGCGCAGCACAGCTTCAGGTTGTGCCGCGCGGCGGTCCAGAACCTCCTGGCGCTTATCTGCCAGAATTCGGGTTAGGAAGTCGCTTGCCACTGCGTGAACCGAATCCACTGTTCGAGCTTCTCCATAGCTTTTCCCGATTCCATAATTTCGATTGCCTTGCTCACGCCTTCGGCCAGGTCGTCAACCACTTCGCAGACGAGCAACCCGGCGCCTGCATTCAGCGCCACAATGTCCCGCCGTGCGCCAGGTTCCGGGTTCGCGAAAACCGAGCGAAGGATCGCCGCATTCTCTTCGGCCGATCCGCCCAGTACCTCTTGAAGTGGCGCGCGGCGGAGGCCCACTTGCTCCGGCGTCACTTCATAATTATGTAGAGTACCTTTATGCAGCTCGCAGACGAATGTCGGGCCGCTGATGCTGAGCTCGTCCAGCCCGTCGGCGCCGCTCACCACCAGCGCGTGCCGAGAGCCAAGCCGTTGCAACGCTCCGGCCATCAGTGGGACAAGAGCGGGAGTGGCAACGCCAAGAACCTGCCCCTTCACACGAGCCGGATTGGTGAGCGGTCCCAATATATTAAACACGGTCCGTATGCCGATTTCCTTGCGCGTCGACACCGCGAATTTCGTCGCCGGATGGTAGAGCGGGGCGAGCATGAACGCAATGCCGATGCGCTCAATCCCTGCCGTAACCTGTTCCGAAGTGGCGCCAATATGGACGCCAAGGGCTTCCAACACATCCGCACTTCCACAGCGACTGCTTGCGGCCCGGTTGCCATGCTTGGCGACGGCGTAACCGCCCGCCGCCACCACGATGGCCGCGGCGGTCGAGACATTGAAAGTGCCGATGCCGTCGCCGCCCGTGCCACAGGTGTCGATGACCATGCCGACTCCATCGGCACGGACGGGTACGGCGCGGTCCCGCATCACCGAAGCAAATCCAACTATCTCGTCGAGAACCTCGCCCTTTATTCTGAGAGCGGTCACCAACGAAGCGAACTGTGCAGGGGTGACTTCCTCCGACATGATTGAGGTCATGACCGACCGCGCTTCGTCTTCGCTCAGATCGTTACCCGCAACCACGCGGGAAATCGCTTGGCGGATCATCAGGCGACACCGAGCGCCGTACCGGCAACGCTATTGGTTACACGATTGGCCTTAACAACGTCTAAAAATGAGGTGAGCATTGCCTTGCCGTCAGCCGTCAAAATAGACTCGGGGTGGAACTGCACACCATAAATCGGTAGGTCACGATGTGCCAGGCCCATGATAGTTCCGTCACTGGTACGGGCCGTCACGCGCAGAGTTTCAGGCAATTGCTCGGGCGCAACGACAAGCGAGTGATACCGCATCACTTCGGTTGGACATGGAACATTCGTGAATGGAGGCGATCCGTCGTGCCATATTGGCGAAGTCTTTCCATGCATCGGCACGGCACCGCGCACCACCACACCGCCGTATGCCTCCGCCAGCGCCTGATGCCCAAGACACACACCAAGCGCGGGAATCCTTGGACCAGCCTCGCTTCCGACGAATTTGAGTGCCTCGATGGAATTGCCCGCCAGGTTGGGCGCGCAGGGTCCAGGTGACACCACAAGGCCGTCCACACCATTCAGGAGTGTTCCCAGGCTAGCTGGGACGTCATTTCGCACTACGTCGACGGTTGCGCCCAACTCCCGTAGGTATTGCACCAGGTTATAAGTAAAGCTATCGAAATTATCGATCATCAATAAGCGCATCGCCACTCGCCTCCGCTTCAGTCGTACGCTTGAATATCTGCCAGGCGCTCCGCCACATTTACCTCCCTAAGCTTGCCTCCCGCTTTATGCATGGTTTCCTGCCACTCC
>JAQBPC010000212.1 GCA_028287725.1 Chloroflexota bacterium
TGCAGCAATAGCGGCGCCGCAGCAACCATAGTCGGCGGTTGTCGTGGCCATGGGGATCATCGCGGACCGCTTGCTGTCGGCTGCGTCCTGCTCGAGCTTCTGACCCTACATGGGCAGGACGGCTGCAGCAATTGGGACGCTGGCAGCCGGCTCGTCAAGTGTGACCTCGTGGTCGCACGACTCCGTGACGGCGTAAGTCGGATCGGGCGAAGAGTACGTGCCTACTCGTCGGCAAGTCACGACGAGCCTGTGATGCCCATTTGGCTCAGCATAGTGAGGTCGTTCAGGGAAAGCCAAAAAGCCTGCCTCGAACTTATTATCGGGCAGGCAACAGGCCAGAGGTTAGATTGTCTTGACGGAAACTATTGAGCGCTTGCGCGGCGTTTCTGGGCCTTACGCGCGGCACGCTTTCGCTTGGTCTGCTCGCGCATCCGCTTGGTCTGGAAGCGGCTCTTCTCGCGGAAGACCCGGAGAATACCATCCTGCGCGACTTCTTTCTTGAAGCGGCGCAGCAAGTGCTCGAAGCTCTCGCCGGACGACGTTTCTACCATCTCGTTCTTTGCTCACCTTTGGTTCGAGGAATCTAACCACCAGCCTCGCCGCCCACGGCGGCAACATCTCAAAGCGCACTTGCAAATACGCAGCCGCAATGCTGGATTGTTCCGTTGCTGAGTATACCAGTAGACACGGCGCTCCAGCAATGCGCCCAAGCACGCCAGCGGCCCATTCTGCTGGCACTCCAGGATTTGGCCGGTGTACGCTTAATCTATAGAGCGGCGAGGTTCTCAAGCTTCGGCTGCTCAAGCCAATCATTGGAGCATCTCGACGTGGATCCGATTGAAAAGATCATTCAAGAAGCACAAGAACGGGGCGACTTCGACAATTTATCCGGGGCCGGCAAGCCGCTAAACCTCAACGAGAACCCCTGGGTGCCGCCCGATTGGCAGATGGCCTATCGTATGCTGGCCAGTAGCGGATTCGCGCCCGATGTGGTAGAAGAGGATAAAGCAATCCGAGGGCAGATAGCCGAACTCGAGCGGACTCTGGAACGTTTCGCGGACCGCTGGGACGTGCTATCGGTCGATCGGCGGCGCGCTCAGCTGCCGGCGCGCGAAAAATTTCTGCGAGATTATCTGGAAGAGATACGGACGATTAACAGCCGAATCCACAGCTTTAACGCCACAGCGCCGCGTGCCATGAATCGCGGGACGCTCGTGCCGGCTACCATGCGGCAGGTCGCGGAATCGCGCCTGGTCGTGGACTGACGCATGGCAAAGCCCGAGCTCGAGTTCCATTTACCGGCTGGGGCCTGGATACCCGGCGAGGATGGCGTGGCCGGAATCTGGTCTCAGGTACTCTCACAAGATCCTGACAGCGGCGACTATACAGGGCTGATCCGTTATGCGGCCGGTGTGGATACGTCGCCGATTGGCACCCGCATCCACGATTATTGGGAAGAGATCTATATTCTGGAAGGCGACTTAACCGATATTCGCCTTGGCGCCACGTTCACCGCCGGCATGTACGCTTGCCGTCCGCCAGGCATGGCGCACGGCCCGTGGCGAACAGAGTTAGGCGTGCTCATGCTGGAGGTTCGCTACACGCGCGCCAGGTGACCGGGGGCGAGTCGTCCTTCATGTTCGCCGCTTCCTGACGCGGTCACTGGGATTTCCACATGGCCGGTTGAAGCGCGCTGCATGCGTTGAGCGCCCCAAGGGAACTCACATGCCGAACCCAATTCCATCACGCCATCGAGCGGTACGAAACGAACTGCTTGCCCTGCAGCGCTCATACGCGCGAAAGGCCGGAGTCCGAGCAGGTATGAGTCGCTAGTCGGGCGTGAGCCGCGGATACGACCCGATCACTTTGAGCATAGTCGTGCAGCGGCCCAGGGCAGATAGCGCCGCGGCCACATCGGGCTCGTCGCGGTGTCCATCAAGATTCGCATGGAAAAGGTATTCCCACGTGCGTCCGCGAATAGGACGCGACTCGAGACGGCTGACGTTGACCTCATGAATGGCGAAGGCCGCCATGGCCCGGAATAGCGAGCCTGGCTGATCGCGCACGACAAAGACAATGCTTGTCTTTGTTTTGCCGTTCGGCTGTGCCGGCAGCTCCTCGGTACCGATGATCAGGAATCGAGTGTAGTTGTCCTTGTTGGTCTGGATATTCTCAGCCAACAGATCCAGATCGTAAATGGACGATGCGCGTTTCGACGCTATGCCCGCCACTCCCCGCAATGCGCCTTCGCGGATAAGTTTTGCGCTTCCGGCTGTGTCATACACGGGCACGGTTTGCACATTGAGCTGCTCAAGGTATTCGCGGCATTGTGCCAACGCTTGTGGATGCGATTGCACCGTTGTGATGTCGCTAAGGGATTGCCCCGGCAGGGCCATCAAACAATGCTGCACATGCAAGTCGTATTCGCCTCGTGGGAAGATTCTGCCCTGGTGCTCCAACAGCAATTCATACGTTTCGTTCACGCTGTAGGCTGTTGAGTTCTCCACCGGCACCACGCCGAACGCGGCTTTTCGCTCCAGAACGGCCTCAAAGCAATCGGCAAACGTTAGCTGCGGCAGCATCGGCATATCCGGAAAGAGATGGACGGCCGCCTCTTCGCTGAATGCCCCACGCTCGCCCTGAAATGCGATACCGCTCATGTACCCTCCGGATCTCCCACAATAGGTGGCGCGCCCTACAGCCGCGACGCCATTTAGCATGCCGTACCGCTTAATCCTAGGCAAGCGAGTGGACTAATTGTCCCGATTAGGTGGTTGCAGGGAGCGATCTCAGCCGCCATACTAGCCAACAGCATGACGTTTCCACGCCTCTCGCGGCTACTGGCCTTCACAATGCTCCTCTTCCCGGCTTTCGCCCAGGTTCCTGCTGCCGGCGCGGTCGCGGTATCTGCGCGGGTTCGCCAAATACCGCCCGACTTGCTCGCGACGAGCTATCTCGTTCGCCTGCCCGACAGCGGCCATGTGCGTTTTGTTCGCGCGTCCGCCGATGGATCACTGCTCTTTGTAGGGTTGAGTGCCGGCGGCATCGCTCGGAGCGCAGATGGCGGCCGGACGTGGAAGACCCTCAGCAGCGGTGTCGCCGGCAGTCCTGGCGCACAGATGCTCGATCTGCAAATCTCGCCCTCAAATCCAAAGATTGTCTGGGCTACAGGCCTCACGGGCGTGTATCACAGCACGGACGCCGGATTGACCTGGACTGAAGCCGACGTGCGGACGGACGTGCCGGGCCGGGCAATCGGCTCAGTGCTTTCCCTCGACCCACGACACCCGGAGGCTGCGTATCTCGCAGGCTATCGCAACGGCGGGCTGTATCGCACTGGGGACGGCGGCCTCACCTGGCAGCGGGTCCTACCGTATCCGGTCAGCGCTGTCGCGGTTGAGCCGGCAAACGGCGCCACAATCTATGCTGTGTCGCGTACGGCCGGCTTCCAGCGAAGTACCGACCACGGCCACAGCTGGACCACCGGGGTATCTCTCCCTGCGTATGCGGGTATCGGCGAAGAGACAGCGGCGCCTGGCCGGCTGCTCGCGGTCGACGGCGCGGCGGGCGGGTTGTTCGTCGCGCTCGATGGCGGCGGAATGGTACGTTCAATCGACGGCGGCCGTACGTGGATCGACTTTTCAATAGGGCTTCCGCGAAGTGTGTCGGGCAACGGTTACGCCGTGCCATATAGCATGACGGTCACCAGCGGCTCGGTTCGCCGGATTTATGCGATCGTGCCATCCGGTGTGCTTGGCGCAGCGGCAGGGGGCGCCCTATTCAGCGCGCTCCTGGCGACAGACACTGTCTCCGGCACAACCGGAATCTCCTCGACCCCGCAGGCGGCTACCCCGTCGCCGATTACGGGCACGCAGACAATGTCAGCCACCCCAACTACGCAATCGACGTCACAGCAGGGGTGGCAAGCGGTCAATTCGGGGGTTGACGCGGTCACGCCACTGACGGCAGCGCAGACTGGGGTTCTGGTTGCCTCTGAGGGTGCGCCGAACGGGGGATATCCCGCCGTTGTCAGTACGCTGAATGGGCCGCCACTGTACAACGTGCCGTACGTTTTACCCCCTCCACTGGCTCGGGTGACGGCTACCGGCTTCGCATACGGGCTTACTCTCGTCAAGTACCTCTCGGGCGTCAACTACGAAGGTCCCAACGATCGACCATGGCAGTTGTGGCAAGACAAGAAATTCGACCCAACGTTAGTTGCTGTTGATTTCGACAATGCGGCCGCGGCCGGATATCGAGTGATTCGCGTATTCGTGCAGGACCCGCTACCGGCACAAGTGCTTGCCGGTCAGTTCGGCCATATCGACGACATGGCAACGCTGGCGAGACAGCGTGACCTTCGCCTGCTCATTACCTTTAACGATTCAAAGGACCCAAATATGGGTCGTGTGGCGGCGGTCGACCGGGCTATTGCCGCGCATTATGCAGGTAACCCGACCATCTTCGGCTATGACCTGCAGAACGAGCCGGCCTTCCAGGATATTGCCGGCGTGATATACCCGCCGGGACAAACGCTTCCGCTGCTGAGCGATGCAATCATCAAGCGCTACGGCGAGCACGTAAAACTCTCCCGCATCCATGCGGACCGATCGGCGGGGAAATGGCGCGACGGTCCATTCGCGCATATGTCCGAGCGGCAAATCTACCAGTACCTCAATGCCGCCTCGATTCTTAACGACTACTTTACCGCGAATCCAAATGCGGCCGACCAGGCTCCGGGAGGTCATTGGGGACCGCTGCTGGCCGCCGTGAATGCCAGCTTGAGCATGTACCTCCATACCCAGATCGACGCAGTCCGATCCGTCGATCGATCGCATGTGATTACGGTTGGTTATAACAACGCGTTCTGGGCATCACGCCCCGCGAATGACGTGTTAGATTTCCGTTCAATCCATCTCTACCCGACTACCCAGAATTTCAACAGCATCCACGATAGCTTGCACACCTTTGAAAGTTTGCTTAGCGGTGGCCATACACCGCAGGTGCTGGAAGAGTACGGCTTTTCCACGGCATTTCAATCCAGTGGCGTCGCCTCTGTGCAGGAAACTGGCATGAGCCTCTACATGCGGGTGCTCGGCGGATCCGGTGACTTCAAATGGCAGCTGAATGACGATACCGTCGGCTTCAACCCCGTGGAAAATGGTCTTGGCCTCTTTGGGGCACGGAACGCCGCAAAAGTTGGATTCTATATAAATCGCGAGCTCGCCGCGTACTTCAGCAGCCCTCATAAGCCTGGTGGCGTTCGCATGTGGAGCGACGGCGCCGTGGGACTTGGGTATTTGTACAGTGCTCCCGACGCTCTTGGTGTCAGCGGCGGCAGCTATAGTGATGTACGCATAACCTACACGGCACACAATAAGGCTGCCAGCGCCCAACTCTGGCTCGATTGGACCCAACCAGGGCGCTTGCGACTCGTCTCCTCGCACGAGGCCGACCTGACTATCGACCTGGCCGCCCTCACCGGCGCCGTGACCGGGACCGTCACGCTGGCGCCTTCACAGCAGGTGTCAGTAAGCGGCCTGAATGTCCGGCTGCATATGCAGGCCGGCATCTGGTACACGCTCAGCTATACGCCCGGCGGACTGGCGCTGCAACCCATTGGATTGCCGCGCCCGGTGCAAACGGCCGGTTGGTATATTCTGGCTACAGGACATAACGTGTCGCCACCCTTCCTGAGCCAATGGCTTACGCTAGGCGGGGTGCCCACGCTCGGAGCGCCCCTAGACGAAGCGCAGCCGTCTCCCGGCGGTGCAGTCCAGTACTTCACGTCCGTGGCCATGCAGGCGCACGGAACATCAGCCGGCCTGCGGCCTCTTGGCCTGGCCGAGCTTGGCTCGAAAGCGGACCCGCCCGCGAAGGAGCTGCCCAAGCAGCAGCGGCACCTGTATGTGAGCGCAACGGGCCATAATATCAGCGGCGCCTTCCTGGACTACTGGCAGCGCACGGGTGGCATTGGGTTCTGGGGCCCTCCTCTCACCGAACAGCGAAAAAAGGGCGGCGCTACCGTACAGTACTTCGCGAACGCCGAGTTTGTCTGGAATGGATCCAGCATGTCGCTGGGACCGCTCGGCGCACGTGCTTGGGCTCGGCTTCACCCCTAGCCACCCCACTCGCTCCTCATTGATCGGCGCTCCGGGAGTGGAATCCAACGTGCCGATTACACGCTTGGCAGACACCTCACTCTGAAGCCGTAATCCCAGGCCGTGGCTCTAGTTTTCGCGCTGCCAGACGATAACGGCTACGCCCGCGCGTCGGGCTGCCGCAGCGCGTTCCACGTATTTCCGCCACTATCGTGGATTGCGGACGGCGGATCGTTCGCCGTGGAAAGTTAAAGCTCAGCCTCGTACTATGCGAATAGGGATGTGTACATGCCGTTGGGATGGGAGGCACGCAGCGTCCAGATTTGCCGTCGGAGTTGGCCGCTCTGGAATAGCGGTCAGCACCTACGACGCATTGAACTGAAAGGCTCTAACATGGTGCATTCATCAGTTTCTGCAGGACGGACCGCGCGAAGCGCGAGCCAGGCAGCACGCGGCCCGGGAAGTGAGATTCTCGCAAGACTTGGTTACGTGGCAAAGGGTCTGGTGTACGTGATCATAGGCGTGCTCGCGGCACGCGTAGCCGTAGGAGATGGCGGGAAGACGACCGACACCAAGGGAGCGCTCACCGCGATATATCAGCAGCCTTTCGGTAAGGTGCTATTGGCGGCGGTCATCGTTGGCCTGATTGGGTATGCTCTCTGGTGCTTTTTACGGGCGTTTCTCGATGCCGACGGCCGAGGCGCCGATGCTAAGGGCATCATCGCACGCATCGCCTACGGCATTGTCGGCGTCCTCTACGTATCACTGGCCTATGCTGCGCTGCGACTTATAACCGGCAGCGGCAGCGCGGGGAAAAGCACGGATGCCTCTACGCAGGATTGGACTGCGAAGCTTTTGCAGCAATCCTATGGCAAGCCGCTCGTGATTATCGCGGGCATTGTCGTGATCGGCGTTGCAGCGTACCTCGCGTACTACGCGTACACGGGCGAATTCCTCAAGCAGTTTTCGTCCATGAGCAATACCGAGCGCAATTGGGTACGCCGGTTCGGCACGATTGGCTACCTCGCTCAGGCCGTCGTCTTCGCCGAAATCGGCATTTTCCTGATAGTCGCGGCGCAGCAAGGGAACGCGCACGCGGCCAAAGGGATTGGCGGATCGCTCAAGCAACTTGCGAATGAGCCGTACGGCCATTTGCTGCTCGCGCTCGTCGCGATCGGCTTCGTGATTTACGGCATCTATAGCTTTGCGCAAGCGCGCTTCCGCCGCATCGCAACGGTCTAAGTTCGCACCGCGGCGTGCTTTGGCCGCGGTATTGGCTCATCGGCACGTTTAGGCGGGGCGCTTCACCCTTGGCGTCAGTACAAATTCTTGCCGTCTGATGTTCAGTAGACCGGCGGCGTACAGCAAGCACCGGCACAAGGGTGAAGCCCTGCGTGGGGAAGAACCTGCTTACGGAATTCGCAGCCGCTTGAACTCTTCGGCGAATTCCACGCCGTGCCGCTTCCCTATCTCGGCCGCGCGGTTTCGGAGCCGCTCGGCCATAGCCTCGGGGTCCCGAATCTGGCTGGCATGGCATTTGACGGCCTTGAGCTTCTGGTCCAATACCGCGGTGATATCGACGAAGAAATCGACTTCGGCCGGAACATAGAACCAGATTTCCGGCACGTCGTGTGGCTCGAGTCCTTCGTCGAAGAAGAGCTCTTCGTGGTAGAGATGATCGCGGGCCGCGATAAAGGCATCGGTACTGAGGAACCCCGCCGCACGGTGGTCGGGATGTAACTGGTATGGGCGCCAGGGATCGTGCGTGATCATGACCCGCGGTCGAACCCTGCGGATTACTCGAGCAAGCTTGTAACGCAGGTCCAGCGACGCAACGAGACTGCCATCCTCTTGCTCCAAAAAGGTGATGGACGAGACGCCAAGCGAGTCGGCGGCGGCGCGCTGTTCCCGCTCACGTGTGACCGCGAGATCGACCGGCTTGATACTTCGATCCTTTGTGCCACGCCTGCCATCCGTGCATACGACATAATGCACTTCCTGCCCGTGGTGGCGGAACACGGCAATGGTGCCGCCGGCGCCGAACTCCG
>JAQBPC010000262.1 GCA_028287725.1 Chloroflexota bacterium
ATAGGTCACGCGGGGCCCCCCGTGATGGAAAGTGGGACCTCCGGTTGAAACCGTATGGTAGAAAACGGGGCGGCTGAAGCCGGTTGCGGGCCGCACCGCAACCGGCTCCAGCCGCCCCGTTTTCTACCATCCGGTTTCAACCGGAGGTCCCACTTTCCATCACGGGGGCGCGTGACGTATCAGAGCGCCGCGCGCACTCGCGCCGTGAGGTCCTGGTTGGAGATACCGGCCGAGATCCCGAAGCGCACGATACCTTTACGGTCGATCACATAGAACGTCGGGAAGACGGGTCCGCGCCCATAGTTGTTGAACACGCGGGTACTTTGGTCGAGCACCTGCTGGTAGGTGACGCCAAAAGTCTGCTGGTATTGGACCAGGTCATACATACCTACAGTCGAGGTGTCACCACTCGTCTCATAGTGGATGCCATACGGACTACCCGTTACCGACAGCACTTCCAGGCCTTTCGGCCCATAGGTCTTCTGCAGCGAGTTGAGTAACGGTACTTCACCCTGGCAAGCATTGCACCAGACCCCATAGAACTCCAGCAGCACCGCATGACCGCGTAAAGCCGCGAGGCTGGTGAGACCCTTCGTCGTCCGCCAGCTGAAGTCTGGCGCCTTCGATCCCACCTTTGGTGATGCGGACGCTACAGGGGCCGGGCTCGTGGACGCGGTCAGCATTCCAATACCAGGCACGGGTCCGGTAATCGGCGTTGGGGCCGGCGTACCCGGTGTAACCACCGCAGTGGCAGGATTCGCGGATTTCGTATGGCTGCTATTGCTCAGGGCAACCACCACGATCACGCCCAGCACGGCAACCGTCACGAGCACCAAAGCCAGCACCACCACGGGTTGCTGGTTGGAGCGACGGCGCGGTGCAGGCTTCGCCAGTGGCTGGGAGACACGTGAGGCTGGGCGGGCACGTCGCTTACTCATGCCTGTCTACTTGCTCCAGTAATCGGCAATCTTGGCATCGGCCACCACGGGGACCAACGTGATGATCTTGGCCCCGGCCTTCACCATCTCGTGCTCCACGATCTTGCACACCGCCTCGGCCTGTTCCTCACGCGCCTCCACCACGATTTCGTCGTGTACCGTGTTCACCACGCGAGCGTCGTACCCCTGAAGCGCCTCGTGCAGCCCGACGAGGGCCAGCTTGGTCATGTCCGCGTTGCTGCCCTGGATCGGCGAGTTTTTGCCCTGTCGCTCGATGCTCGAGCGCTTCTTGTTATATTCCGGGTCGTCGGAATCGATCGGCGCGTAGTAGCGTTTTCGGCCGAGCATGGTGCTACTGTAGCCTTTCCGCACTGCCTCGCGCGCCGCCTTATCCAGCCAGCGCTGAATGCCGGAATACGCCTTGAAATACTGCTCAATCAGCTTCTTTGCCTCATCCGTGGAGACGCCGAGCTGCACGCCGAGGGCGGCCGGTCCACGCCCGTATGCCAGACCGAAGTTAATGACTTTCGCGGCGCTTCGCTGCTTCTTGTCGACGAGATCGGGCGGCACCTGGAACATCTGGCTGGCGGTAAGCTGATGCAGGTCACCGCCGGACTGGAACGCGTCGACGAAGGCCGGATCCTCGCTCAGCTGGGCCAGGATACGTAGCTCCGCCTGGCTATAGTCGCAGGTGATCAGCTTGTAGCCGGGCGCGGCGACGAAGCAGGCCCGGAAATCGCTGGTGGCCGGAATCTGCTGCACGTTCGGATTGGTGCAGGAGAAGCGGCCGGTATCCGCGCCGAGCTGATTGAAGTCGGGGTGAATACGCCCGGTCTTCTTATGAATCAGCTCCAGGAACTTCTCGCCGAAGGCCGAGAGCATCTTCTCGAAGCCGCGGTACTCGAGCAGCTTCTTGATTGCGGGATGGTCATATTTCTGGAGCGTCGCTTCCATGGTGTCCGGCAGGTCGATGCCCATTCGGCCAAACGTCTCGAGCAGCTGCGAGTTGCTGTTCAGATTGATCGCGGGCCCGCCGAAAAGTGATTGCTGCGGAATCGCGTCGGCGAGCAGTTCGCCCAGCTCGTTCGCCGTGCGATCGCGTTCGGCCTGCGCCGATTCGATGATCTTTCGCCACCGCGCCTGATCGATCAAGCAGCCGGCAAGCTCCATCTCGCCTACCGCGATGACCGTCTGGAACTCCAGCAGCGCGACCTCCAGCATCTTCTCGCGCTTCAGTATCTCGCGCTGCTGCGCATAGATGGTGAACAGCACCAGGGCGTCGCGCGCGGCATACCGAAGCTGGTCGTACGAGAACTCGCCGGTCTTGTCGATAAAGCTCGTGCGGACGGACTTATCAAGCGTGACGCCGGCATACTTCTTGGCCAGCTTGGCCAGGCCAATCTCGCGGCTGATCCCGGCCGTGAGCACCCGTTCGGCAAGCATGGTGTCGTACATGCGCCGCATCGAGATCCCCGTTTGGTAGCGGAGCATCTTGTAGTCGAACTTGGCGTTCTGCAGCAGCTTGAGGGTGCGGTCGTCCTCCAGGATGCGGCGCAGTGGGCGCGGATCAACCTTCCGGGCATCGACGAGATACGCACGCTCAGGAGTGGCAACCTGCACCAGCAGGAGTGCGTTATCGGCGAAGGGGTCGAGGCCCGTGGTTTCCGTATCGACCGCCACAATCGGTTGGCCGGTAAGCTCCGCCACCACCTCGGCCAGTCGCGCCTGCTCGGTAATCAACTCGAACTCGGCGTCGATCGTCAGAGTGCTGCTCGTCACTTCCGGACCGGCCACCTCAAATAGGGCGCCGTGATCCTCGCTGGTGACGCTGTGTACCGCCGTGGAGGCCTGCAATCCCGGCGCCAGCGGCTGCCCTTCGGCCGCCGCGCTGTCTTCAGCGTCGCGCAGCGATGGCGGCATCATGGTCAGCTCGGGCAAGTCAGCCAGCGCCGCGGTACGGCGCACAGCGCCGTTAGCACGCCCATTGCTGCCGGTACCGTTGGTACG
>JAQBPC010000264.1 GCA_028287725.1 Chloroflexota bacterium
GAGCACGGGATGTTCACAGTACCACAACCGGTAAAGCTCTATTACCTGGCCGAGCCAACCTTTCGCCACGAGAAACCGCAGGAAGGCAGGCTCCGACAGCACCACCAGTTTGGCTGCGAAGCTCTCGGAGAGATGAACCCCCAGGTCGACGCGGAACTGATTGCGCTTGCCGCCCAGTTCTATCGCACACTCGGCCTAAGGCAGTTGTCACTGCAGATCAACAGCATCGGCGACCAGAAGTGCAGACCCGCGTACATAGAGCGACTGCGCGAGTTTTATGAGCCGCATCGGGCTGAGTTGTGCGATGAGTGCAAGGTGCGTCTCGACCGGAATCCAATGCGCTTACTCGACTGCAAAAGGCCCGAGTGCCAGCGTTTGGCGGCGCAAGCGCCGCATATGATCGACTACCTCTGCGACGAGTGCCTCGCGCACTGGCAAGGCCTGCTCGAGGCACTCGACACGATCGGTCAGCCCTACACGATCAACTTCAGTCTTGTCCGTGGCTTTGACTATTACACCAAGACCGTGTTTGAGTTTTGGCCGCCGTTGCAGGGAAGTCAGAGTACCGTTGGAGGTGGTGGCCGGTACGATCTGCTGGCCGAGCTGATAGGCGGTCGGTCCACGCCGGGCATTGGCTTTGCGACGGGGATCGAACGGATCCTGAAGGCGCTCGAAGACGAGAATGTGCCGCTTCCAGGACCCTATACCTTACAAGTGTTCATCGCTGGACTGGGCGAAGGCGGCAAGCGAGCGGCGCTGCCTCTGGCGCAACTACTGCGCGAAGCCGGCATTGCCACCGGCGTCGGCACGCCTGGACGCAGTTTGAAGTCATTGTTGCGGGCGGCAAACGACAGCGGGGCGCGCTTCACCCTGATTTTGGGTGAGGATGAGATCGCGAGTGGTGTCGTGAAGGTCAAAGATCTGATGGAGCACACCGAGATAGCCGTCCCGCAGACCGACGTCCTCGCGTACCTTGAGAGTCGGCTCACGTGAAAGTAGGCTAATCGATGCTTGCAGTAGTCGACTACGACGCCGGAAATCTTCGAAGCGTGGTACGGGCACTCGAGCATGTCGGCGCCACTCCGACCGTCACATCTAGTCCGAAGGATGTTGCTCGCGCAAGCGCCATTGTCTTGCCCGGCGTTGGAACGGCGCGTCAGGCAATGGACCGTCTGAGGGAATTGGGTCTCGATGAAGCGCTCTATAACGCCGCGACGCGCGGCGTGCCGCTGCTGGGCGTGTGTCTTGGCCTGCAGGTTCTCCTTGACCATAGTGATGAAGGTGGTCCCGAGGGCACGCCATGTCTTGGCATCGTCCCCGGCGTCGTGCGTCGCTTCCGGCCTGGACACAAGGTGCCGCACATGGGATGGAACACCGTATCTTGGCGCCAGGCCACATCGCTCTCCAGCAGCATTGCCGAGGGCAGTCACTTCTATTTTGTGCACTCGTATTACGCCGAGCCACCGTCGGACATCGTCGTAGGTGAATCAGAATATGATGTGAGCTTCTGCGCGGTTGTGCAGCGGGATCACATTATGGCGACGCAATTCCACCCGGAAAAGAGCGGGAGCGACGGATTGCAGATCTACGCAAACTTCTTGCGGGCGGCCGGCCAGTGCTCCTAATTCCCGCGATTGATCTGCGTGACGGCGTGTGCGTTCGCCTCGAGCAAGGCGACTTTAATCGGAACACACAATATGCCGCGGACCCACTTGAGGTCGCGCAGCGGTTCGCCGCACACGGCGCCACGTGGCTGCACCTCGTGGACTTAGATGGCGCAAAGAACGGCGCGCCTCGTCATCTAGATGTGCTGTCTCGATTAGCCGGCGCAACCGATCTCAACATCGAATTTGGCGGCGGGTTGCGGGACCTTGCAACCGTGGAACAGGCGCTTGCGGCGGGTGCGAAGCGTGTGGTGATAGGTACAGCGGCCCTCGAGACGCCGGCCTTTCTCGAACAGGCGTGTAGGGAGTTCGGTGACCGTATTGTGGTGGGCCTTGACGCGCGAGACGGCCTGGTAGCTACCCGCGGTTGGCTGCAGACGAGCCAAACACGCGCGGTCGATCTCGCGACTACTGCCGTCACCAACGGGGCGAAGCGGATCATATATACCGATATTGCGACCGATGGCATGCTCACAGGCCCAAACCTGCCGGGCTTAACCGCGATAATTCAGGCGGCTGGCGTACCGGTTATCGCATCCGGAGGCGTCGCGACGGTTGAGCACCTGATGGCGCTTTCGCGAACCAGCGTCGAAGCCGCCATTGTCGGCAAGGCCTTGTACACGGGTGACATACCGTTGCACGCATTGAGCGACTGGCATTGAGCAGATGCTGACGCGCAGGATAATACCATGCCTCGACGTAACAGCTGGGCGCGTTGTGAAAGGCACAAACTTCGTGTCCTTGCGCGACGCCGGCGATCCCGTAGAGCTTGCGGCGCTCTATAACGCGCAGGGCGCCGACGAATTAACCTTTCTGGATATCACGGCATCGAGTGATGGTCGTGATACGATGATTGACGTCGTGGCTCGAACGGCCGACCAGGTTTTCATCCCATTAACGGTTGGGGGCGGCATACGTTCAGTCGAAGACATGCGTCGGATGCTCAGAGCCGGAGCGGACAAAATCTCGATTAACAGTGCCGCGCTCGCCGACCCCGATCTCGTAGACCGTGGGGCCGAGGCCTTCGGCAACCAATGCATCGTGGTGGCGATCGACGCGCGGAAACGTCCCGACGGTAGTTATGAGGTGTATTCTCACGGCGGCCGACGTCCTACAGGTCGTGACGCGGTCGTCTGGGCGAAGGAGGTCGTTGCACGTGGTGCCGGCGAAATATTGCTCACCTCCATGGATGCCGACGGTACCAAAGACGGATTCGAGCTGTCCCTTACGGCAGCTGTTTCCGGCGCCGTGACGGTACCGGTTATCGCCTCAGGAGGCGCCGGCAATGCTCTGCATATGGTCGAAGCGTTGACGCGCGGCAAAGCAGATGCGGTGCTGGCCGCAAGTATCTTCCACTATGGCGAACTTACAATTGAGCAGGTAAAGTTGGAGCTACGGGAGCACGGTATTCCGGTGCGGCTTGATAAGAAGGGCGGCACATCATGAGCAATATAGCCGAGACCGACGACGTGCGGTTCGATGATCGCGGTCTTATTCCAGCCGTGGTACAGGACGCCGTCGATGGAACGGTGCTTATGCTCGGCTTTATGAATAGAGAAGCTCTGGGACTCACTATCTCGAGCGGAAGTGTGTGGTTCTGGAGCCGAAGCCGGAGAGAGCTTTGGCATAAGGGTGCCACCTCGGGCAACTTCCTCCGCACCGTCGAAGCACGCTTTGACTGCGATCGGGACGCGGTCCTGGTCAGAGCGATCCCTGATGGTCCAACCTGCCACACAGGCGCGCGTTCGTGCTTTTCTGAGTCGCAGGGGACAATTCCCGCGGCGGAAGAGCCCGCGCCTCGTGGTGGGGAAATTTTAGGAACGCTGTTCGACACAATCGACGGACGGCGCGAAAAGCCTGAGCCGGGATCGTATACCAACCACTTGCTCAGCCAGGGTGTTGATCGCATCGGGCGGAAAATCGGCGAGGAAGCTGCAGAGGTCATCATCGCGGCCAAGAACGCGGATCCGAGTGAGCTCACGGCCGAGGTGGCTGACCTGTTTTACCACGCTTTCGTCCTGATGAGCGCCCAGGGCGTCACGCTTGACGACGTCGGCGTCGAGTTGCGCAGGCGTGAGGGCGCTCCCCGCCGGCATAAAGACACGGGAACAGAACAAAGCTAATAGGGCACCCCAATGTCCTCGGTTGCGGAAAGCATATCGGAGCTTGTGCCCGCCGAGAAGGCAATAAACGGGCCGCTCGAACCAGGAGCAACACGTAGCTCAGCACCAATTGCGCCGACTGGTAGAAAGGCTTGCGTGTCCATGCCCACATTGATTGTCGTCATGCCGCCGGCGGGTACCGAATGCAGGGAATGGCCTCCAGGACCTATCTGGCCAAAATACTGGACCAGAACGCGCACTGATTTAGAAGACGGGTTATACAAATAAAGATTCTGTCGTTCGGTGCCGCCATCCGCCAGGCCGCTCGAGAGATCAGAGACGAAAACGTCGTTTGAAGTCGTTTGGACGCCCTGATAACCGATGCCAGGATGGTCCCCTTGATTTGGTGACCCTAAGTAGTACTGCGTAGACTCCGCAACAAAGGGCCCGGTTCCGATCAGGTATGTACTGAAAACGCCGGCAAACTTCTTGCCCAGTGCGTTATTCACGGCAATTGTTTTGCGCGTCCCCGCGGGCACGTCGACAATCAGAGGCTGAATGATCCCATGACCTCTATCGCTGGTGAAATTTGCAACCACTTGGATCGAGCCACGGCGCGTACTGGGATTCAGCAGAGTCACGAAGCTTTGGCTGCCCACGGGTTGCGAAGCTCCGTGGATGTCAGGCGCAGAACCGCCCGAACTACCAAACGCAAATCGCGCCTGCGAGCTCGGAGCAGCGATACCGCGGCTCACTATTGCGCCAAACTTTCCGGAGCCGGTTCCACCGCCAAAGTATTCGACACGCTCGGCGACGATCGGCACGTCGCTAGTTACGATCATGCCGACCGACCGGGAAGAGTTCCCGCTATTTAGCGACCGAATATTGGCGGTTACCCGGCTGAGTGGAGGTACAGGCAGGGTTATGGTGCGCGTACCAGCCGAAGTTGCAGCCTGAGGCGCCAGAGATACGGTGACATTTGCCCGGGAGGTCGATGGATTGAGCAGAGTGAGGTACTCCTGGAAACTCACTCCGGTATAACCTTCGGCAAAATACCACGTCTTGGAGGCGGCACCGACCGGCTGCGTCGTACTGCTATCGAGCCTTGCTCCCGTTCGGGAAATGCGCGTTATCGTGCGGGTAACGAAAATGCGCTGTGCTGAGGTCACTACAGCCGCAACCAGCTTATCCGAACCGACATCGGCATTCACCCATTCTCGAGCTTCAGATGAGGGCGCAATGGTTCTGGTTACAATCGTTGGCCTATCTTTGCCCTGAATGTAGTAGGTAAACGTGGCCACAGCGCGCGTGGTGAACGGATTCAGAATATTGAACACCTCGGTAAATGTCGCGCGGCCATTCGTGGTGGCAAGCCCAGTATATCCCTCGGCAAACAGCGCCCTCGTCGATGCGCTCACCGCGGGTCCCGGGTTGCCGACGGTCGTCGCGGTAGGCGTGGCGGTGCGGGTCGCTGTCGCTGTGCGAGTCGGAGTCGCGGTGCGTGTCAGGGTGACGGTATGAGTCGCGGACGCCGTACGCGTAGGGGTAATAGTGCGAGTCGCAGTGGCGGTGCGCGTCGCGGTGCCAGTATGTGTAGGGGTGACGGTGCGAGTTACGGTCGGGGTATGGGTTGCGGTCGGCGTGCGGGTTGTGGTCGGTGTGTGGGTCGATGTGGCCGTGCGTGTGTACGTGCTCGTAGCGGCAGCGGTTGCAGTTCTCGTCGTGGTCGCGGTGTTGGTTGACGTACTTGTCGCAGTAGGCGTGGATGTCGACGTGCCAAGCACCGTTGCCGTGCTGGTCGAAGTATTAGTGCTCGTCGGCGTATTCGTGCTGGTTTGGCTGGGTGAAACAACAGTGAACTGCCCGACACTGACGATTGAGCTAGGACTGTGCGGTAAAGGCTCAACGAAGACCGTGTAGATGTTTGCAGGAATATTGGGAATTAAACCAGTGGTGGAAAAGGATCCATCCGGATTTACCACGCCATTTGCAAATACAGTGCTGTTGATGGTCACATTGGCCTGGGACGTTCCGGGAGTCAACTGGGCTGTAACCGTTACATTCGTTCCGGCCGGGCCAGACGACGGGCTGACTTGATTTACGATTGCCGCCCCCGTGCCGTGAATTCCCCAGACGCGTGGAATCGGCAAAACCTGAGCAAGCAAAGCCAGGAACAGCACGAGTACCGCCATGCCACGCAAGATCACACGCTTCTTCATACGAGCTGGTCTCTTTCAACTCGGTCTATACCCAGTTCGGCACTGGCGTCAGGACGTGCAGGTGGGACTCTGCCTTTGTCGCGCCCGAGGTAAACGGGGAAACGTGATAAGCAGTACGTTGTGCGAGACGATTCAGGTCAATCTTGCCAGAGCATAGCACAGAACAATCCCGTTAGGAAACATCGGCGGCACAGCCTACGTAAGACGCGGGTGCGACTTAGTGTGCCGTTCAGATGCCGGAGCTACCTTCGGTCGCAGCATAGTGCCGCAGGTAGCG
>JAQBPC010000269.1 GCA_028287725.1 Chloroflexota bacterium
GCTGCGTGAGGACGCCAGAGAGGAAATCTATGGAGGTTGGATGATGATCCTCTCGGGCCTGAAGACCCTGCTTGAGACCGGGGGTTCGCTCACGACGCCTGGCTCGCTGATGTATTCGCAAGCCCCGCAATCGGGCGCCTGAGATAGGTGTCTTGCTGCGAGCACTTTGCCGGCTGGACACTTCTGTCCCGCGGTCGAAACGCAGGAATAGGAGTGCATTATGGGTCGGTCCAGATCGTGAGCACCCGATCAGAATTAGTTTGACCTTAGGAGGCTGAGATGCAGTCGAAGGATTCTCCGGTGTCTGAAATACGAAGCCTGATGACCGGCCTCGCGTTCGGTGAATCGCCGCGTTGGCATGATGGCCGCTTGTGGTTCTCCGACTGGGGCACGCAAGAGGTAATCGCCGTCGATCTCGAGGGTAAGAGTGAAGTCATCGTCCGCGTGCCCTCATCTCCCTTCAGCATCGATTGGCTACCCGACGGACGGCTGCTCATTGTCGCTGCGCGCGATGGGCTTCTCCTGCGCAGAGAGCCGGATGGGTCGCTCGTGACTCATGCGGACCTGGCCGATCTCTCAGTCTTTCCCTGGAACGAAATCGTTGTCGACGGCCGGGGGAATGCCTACATCAACAACATCGGCTTCGACTTCCCAGCCGGCGCGTTCGCCCCTGGAATCGCCGCATTGGTCGCCCCCGACGGCTCGGTTCGAAAGGTTGCGGATGGCATCGCATTCCCCAACGGCATGGCCATGACGCCCGACAACTCAACGCTGATCCTGGCCGAGTCCTATGCTAGCAAGCTCACGGCATTCGACATCGCGGCCGACGGCAGCCTGTCGAACAGGAGGGTGTGGGCCGACCTGGCAGGCGGCGCCCCTGACGGCATTTGTCTGGACGCGGACAACGCCGTCTGGTATGGGGACGTTCCGAACAAGCGTTGCGTGCGCGTTCGCGAAGGCGGAGAGGTGCTGCAAACGATCGAGCTTGACCGCGGCTGTTTCGCGTGCATGCTCGGTGGCGTGAACAAGCAAACGCTCTTCATGCTGGCGGCCGATTGGTCCGAATTGGCCAAAACGATGGGCAGCGGAGCACGGACGGGACAGGTGCTCACCGCCGAGGCGCCCGCACCAGGCATCGGTTGGCCGTAGGAGAGGGGGCAGGAAAGCTATGCGCTCATCGCGCGGGCGTTACTGTAGCCTTTCGTGAGGGATTTCCCGGAGTTACCGTCATACTTGCCAGGGCTACCGGAGTAACCGTGGCAGTTTGCCTGGCGCCGGCTGACTGGCCCTGAGCGGGCGTGCTGCCCACGCCGGGATGCGGCGATGCAACCGCCGCTGACCGTGTCAAGGACGGGGTTGGCGTCGTTGTCGCGGGCGCGGGAGATGGCGTGGCAGTCGGAAGAGGCACCCCGTTCACGCACGACGGCCGCCGAAGGTTAACTTGTTGCCCATTTATTCGCACGTTGCATTGCGAGAGAACCATTGCGACCACCTGTAACCGTGCTTGCGTGCGGTCGAGGCTGGTCGCGGCGAGCACATACGTATGCGTCTGCAGTGGGACGGTTCTCTGACCGGTGAGCGGCGCGGTCACCCCGTCAATCGCAAACGACGATGAATAGGATGTTCGCCACGTAAGGGTCATGGTTTCGCCCGAAACAGAGTAGTTGTAGAGCAGCCCAATTTCAGCCGGGGTGGGGCTGATTGTTGGAGTCATCGTGCTGGCAGGCGTCACTGTTATCGAGGGAGTCTCGGTCTTTGAAGGCGTCGATGAACCTACCTGTGAGCCGGTTTTCGCTGGAGTCGGGGACCGCAGAGATCCGGCGGTTTTGATTGCCACTGGCGTAACTGTCGGCGTTGCGGTTCCAGTCAGTGCAGTCGATGGTGTGATTGTTCCGGTCAGCGCAGCGGATGGTGTAACAGTTCCGGTCAGTGCGGCAGTAGGCGTAATCGTTCCGGTCTGCACGGCAGTTGGTGTGTCAGTCACGGTCAGAGCTGCGGTTGCCGTGATAGTACCGGTCAACGCAGTGGTTGGCGTCAAAATAGGAGTCTGACTCGACGTCGGAGTGACGGGCAGCGTGGCGGAACCGGTCGGCGAGATTGCCGGTGACCGAGTCATAATTGGCGGCAACGAGCGGCTTGGTCCGTCTGGAAATCCGGGTTTCAGAATGTGCAGGTACCGTACATGCAAAGAGACTCCCGGCTCGGCCGGGGTAAAGCTGGTTAGGCCGGTCGGCGAGGAGACTGCCTGGAGTGTAGGTGAGGTTGTTGGTGTATATGTGCCGCCACAGTTGCCAGCCGTCGTCGGCGTACCGGCGCAGAGTGTAGCGCTGACGGGTTTCGGGTCATGACGATGCAGTGCGTAAGCACCCACGCCGATCAACGCCACGATGAGCAGTCCTAGCAGCGCAAAGAGCTTTGTTCTAGGAGACGACACCGCACGACGGGGAGGCGACGCGTTATCGGTCAGGGCCGGCCGGTCGTCCGCCGCGTCGCCGTCATTTGGCGTCTGGATCTCCATCCACAACCCTTCCCTAACGTTGGCTTTTGCATTGGCTGAGTTGGTAGCGACGTACCCGGTCCGCGACGCCGCGCGTGTCCCTTCCCATGGTACATCGCTTCTACACTACTCAATTCCAGCGAGCAACGCAAGGTGTGTCCACGGTGGTCATATTCGCGGCATTGCGAGTGGTGATACGAGCGTTCTATGCACTCACTTCTTGTCCGGTGGGTAACGTGGCTTAAGTTTGGAATCCAGTAGCCGCGCGGCAGCCTCGGTTATATCCGCGCCGCGAACCACTATCACCGTGCAGGGTGCGTGATCGACAACAAAGCGCGCGCAATGGCCAAGCGCGTGCGGACCAAGTTCCAGCCGATGCTGGCCTACCGCCATAAGGTCGGCTTTCTCCGCTAGTGCAAGCCGTACTAACTCACGCTCCGGATTCCCGGCAAGGACGACGGCTCGACGATCGGCGGCCGGCCAAGAAGTAGTAGCAGTAAGGGCATCTTCCAGGATCTGGTTTGCACTGCGCGCGCGCGCTTCATTGAAGCGTTCGAGGGACGCTGGAGGTCGACCCAGCAAACGGCGTGTGGCACTACGTTCCCAGTCGCTCTGGACCGACTGGTCGGTCACGTGTACAAAGATGACCTCAGTCCCAGCCAGCTGCGCCACGTGCCGGAGCGTGTCAAAGTACGATTGAGCTTCGCGCCCGTCACAGCCGACGATGAGCTTCACGGCTAGACCTCCCATCCGGTGTACCGGCCAGCTAGGGGCACTGCATAGTTGTTCCCATGGTCCCGCATTTCGCGATGCCTAGCCTAGAAGTAGACCCAGCAGTACCGCCGCCACGACAAGCATGACCGGCGTGACGATGACGCCCAGCCGAGCATAGTCCAGCCCGGACACCTCAATCCCTCGCTGCCGCAGCAGGAGGAGCCAAATCATGGTCGAGAGCGATCCGACTACCGTCAGGTTCGGGCCAAGGTCGCAGCCAATCAATGTGCCCAGCACCAGGGCGTGTTGCGAAGCGCCATGCAGCGTGGGAATCGTCGAAGTCATCACTGCCACCATCGGCACATTGTTGATAACGTTGCTGCCGGCGGCGCTAAAGAGTGCGGAGACGACTGCCGGTTGGAACGTGCCGCTGCCTGCCAGACGCCCCAGCAATGATCCAAGTTGCTGCGTGGCGCCGTGGTGCTCGATGCCGCGCACCATCAGGAACATTCCGGCAATGAACGGGAAGATTCCCCAGGAAATACCGCCCGCCAGCTCTTTCCATCGCAGGCGGCCCTGTAGCGCCGTGGCGAGCAACAGCGCGCCACCCCCGGCAACCGCCACGGCGCCGATGGCTCCAGGCTGGACTGCCGAGGCAACCACGAACGCAATACCGACCAGGACCAGGCAAAGCACCGCCCAATTGAAGGCAATGCCATCACCGGCTCCGCGCTCTTTCGCGAGCTCGTGCCCGGCAAATGTGCCGTGGAATGAGCGCCGGAATATCCATGTTAGCAGGCCGATGTTGATGGCAATTGCCGCAATGCTCGGCAGCAACAAGTAATGCAGAAAGTCGACCAGGCTTAATCCGCCCAATTGCTGGACTAATATCACGTTTATCGGATTACTCACACGCAGCGTCATCGAGGCAGTGTCGGCGATGAAGGTGCAGGCAAAGACGTACGGTAATGGGTCCAGACGTAGTTGGGTTACCACGGCATAGACAATCGGCGTGAGAATCAGCGCCGTGGCGTCATTCGTGAGGAAGGTCGAAATGAGCGTGCCCAAGAGGAAGACGTTAATGAATAGTCGCCGTGGGCTGCCCCCTGCCAACCGGGCCGACACTTCCGCCATTCGATCGAACACCGACGCTGCTTCCGCAAGCGTGGTGAGCGTCATCATGCCAAGGAAGAAGGCGAAGACCGAGGCGTTCCGCTGAAGGACGGCGCCGACATCGCCCGGGCCGACGATTCCAGTGGCAAGCATGGCGACAGCACCGGCTAAAGCGACGACCCATTCCGGGACTTTGAATGGGCGTATGAGCACGCCGAGCAACGCTAGAGCGAATAGCGCCGTCGCCAGAACTTCTGCAGCCGTGACGTCATCCCTACATTACATAACTGTGGCCGGCGCGACCGTATGACATCTCGCCCTCCAGTTCGAAGTAACACGTGAAGGGCTAGGGCGCAATGTAGCAGCGAGCAATGTGCCGTATCGCGGCCATACGACCGCGGGCCGATCGCTCTTTAGGGCTCTCGGCTCAGGGCAACGCGCTGTGGAATAGCACGTAATGGCTCCAGTCGCCCGCCGGCCGAGTGGCCAGATACAGCCCGAGCGACGTTTGGCGGAAGCCATGCAGCAACAACAGCGAGAGCACGGTTTGATTGATTCCCGGCACCAATAGCGACGTTTCCGTGACGCCTTGCTCCGCCAGAACGTGACCGCAGCGCTCGAGCATGGCCGGGAGGTCACTATCGTGGTGCGCGGCGACCGGGCCGATGCCGCCCCATGGGCTGCAATAGGCGTAGCCGACAATTTGGCCGTGGCGGCGGAAGACCAAGCCGCGCATGCCGATTTCAATCCAGAACTTATGGTCGTCGCTTCTGCCGGTGCCACGGACCTGGCGATCCAGGACGTCGATATGCCCGATTAACGAGGTACTGTGGGCGCCTAAAGGCTCGGCAAGCAAGCCGTCCGCGTTGGCGCGCAGGCGTTCGAACGCGCTTACGGGCCCTTGCAGACCTATGACGTCGCGCGCGGGGTACAGGCCATGGCGCATCAGCAGACTAGTGCTGGCAAAGTGTCCGCCATCGGCGCACGCCGCATGGCGATCCGCGCCGCGCGCGTTGCGCAGCGCCCGTTCCAGCAAGCCGCGGCCAACGCCGTGACCCTGGTGCTCGGGCAAGACGTACAGATGGGTAAGTAGCCATTCGGCGTCCCTGATCAGCGCGCACGCGATACCGACCAGCGTGCTGCCCTCTTCAGCTACCCAGAATCCGCCTTTGCTGCTCCGTAGCAAGTGCTCCCACCAGGCCTTATCTTCAGACCAACGCATGCCGGGCGAAAGGCGCGGCGAACCTCGACGCGCATCTTCCAAGGTGCGCGTAAAGACCTCGCGGGCCGGCTCCAAGTCGTCGATCATAGCCTGGCGAAAGCGAGCCACGCAGTACCTCCTCCATTGCTCAGGTTACTCAACCCATACGA